>JBOGEW010000169.1:0-1818 GCA_050742075.1 Acidimicrobiia bacterium | reverse complement strand
CTCTTGTTTATGGTCGCGAGAAACGAAAGGAATTCGATGCCAGAGAACTTGGACCTATGGATCGAGGGTTATCGGCTGGCCTGGGAGCAAAAAAACCCGGCCATGGCTGCGATGCTCTTCACCGCCGATGCCACCTATCGGTCGAACATCTTCGAGGATCCCCACCGGGATCGGGAGGGGATCGAGGCTTACTGGCAATCGGTCACCAGCACCCAAGACGAGGTAGCCGTGCTGATGGGGAAACCGTTTGTGGATGGCTCGCGGGTAGCGGTCGAGTTCTGGGCCACGATGCGGGTCGAAGGAGAGGAGACGACCCTTCCGGGTTGCCTGCTGCTGGACTTCGACGACGACGGCCTTTGTCGGCGTCTGCGCGAGTACTGGCACTTCGTCCCCGGGCGGAAGGAGCCTCCAGACGGTTGGGGCGAGTAGGCCTAAGCGGGGTCGAGACGCAGAGTCGTCTCGAGGATCTCGGGTTTCAGCATGGAATCGAGCGATCTGCCTTTCTTGTATTTCCGGCGTAGTGCTTCACTCGTCCGCTCGATCGAGCTTGCATCGGTGGCCGGAACCGCTCTGGCTGGAATTTTGATGCTCGCCGCCTCCAAAACCACCTCGGGATTCTCGAGCACCCGCCGGTACCACTTGCCTTTCTCGCCGCGCACTGAGCGGACAAGAACTTCGCCGTCGTCGACCACCACCCAGATGATGGTGCGATATGAGCGGCTGTTGCCGTGGGTTTCGATCCGGACCTCAGGAGTCTCTGAGATCAGCTGCAGTTCGCGGTCGCTAAATGCCATTTCCCGAGGCTAGGGACGGCAAGGAACAACGTCGGGTCAACGGTCGGCCGAGACCACGTGGGTCACCGGGATCGGGAGCCGCTTTTCGAGTCGGGAGACCGCGTTGCCTCGCAACCACCTCGAGGTTCCCTTGGCAAAGGTCGAGAGGATCACCTGGTCGTACTCTGGATGCTCGTTCCACTCGTCGGCGGCGGCCCCGACCGGATCCTGATCACCAACGCGGATCGCCTCCAGCTTCACCCCCTGGCTCTCAAGCATCCTCCGGGCTCGCTCACCAGCCTCTAGGGCGACCGACGCCGCCTCTCCCTCAGTCCAACCCCGGACGTGTTGCACCGGAGTCGCCGGGACTAGGAGGACGAAAGAGGCTGTAGGGTCTCGGTCGAAGGCTTGTCGAAGCACGGCCGAGAGTTCGGGGCTGTCGGCCGTCTGATGCGCTACCACGAGGAAGCGTGCCACGGCTCTGTCACCCTACAACCTTTCTGTGGGATCAGCCCTTGAGCGCGCCCATAGTCCCCGAGTCGGGTCGGGGCTAGGGTTGGCTTGATCCGTTCTGGGAAAGAGGAGAGGTGTCCGACCTGTTAGAGACGGGCCGAGAAGCCGTTCGCAAGAATCAATGGTCAGACGCGGTGACAGCCCTCGAGGCAGCCGGTGATGCAAACCTCTCTTCCGACGACCTGATGCTCTTGGCCGAGGCTCTGTGGTGGGCCGGACGACCTGACGAAGCGACCGAGGTTTTTGAGCGGACATTCGCCAGTTTCGAGCGCGAAAAGCGCTATTCGGAGGCGGCCAGCATCGGAGCTCGATTGGCGTATCTGGCCCTGCGGCGACTCTCGATATCTATTGCCGGGGGCTGGATCTCCCGCGTCGAACGGCTCCTTGAGGGCAAGCCGGAGTCAGTCGGGCACGGCTGGCTCACAGTTATCTACGTTGCCAAAGCCTTGATGATCGACCACGAGCCGGATAGAGCGGTGTTGCTCGCCGATGACGCCATCGCATTGGGTCGTCGATTCGGGGTCGCTGGAAT
>JBOGEW010000168.1:0-3351 GCA_050742075.1 Acidimicrobiia bacterium | reverse complement strand
TGTTGCTGATGTGAACCTCCACTACAGGTGTAGAGATGGCGGCGACCGCATCGCCCAGAGTCCTCGAGTAGTGGGTGAGAGCGCCGGGGTTGAGGACGATCCCGTCGAAGGCTCCTTCCGCCCCGGTCACCGCCTCGACGATCTCGGCCTCCCGGTTGGACTGGGTCGTGCTGGCCTCAATCGAGAGCCGGGTGGCGTATTGCTTGAGGTCTCGCTCAAGTTCGGCGAGGGTCGTGGACCCGTAAATTTCAGGTTCTCTCCTGCCCAGGCGGTCGAGATGGGGTCCATTGATCACCAGGTACCGGGGCATCGGGGCGATGTTAGGAAGGATGCCCGTTCGGCCCCCGCGGCCAGGGAGCATCGGGAGAATCTCCGAGAAACCGCCGGGCGGATGGCAAAATTGCCACATGCGTCGCGCTCTCACCCTCGTCCTATGTCTGGCCGTGTCAGCTTGTAGTGGCGCGCCGCTCTCAGGCGTGGGGGGGCGATCCTCGGATTGGATCGGCGAGCCAACT
This sequence comes from Acidimicrobiia bacterium, assembly GCA_050742075.1. Lineage (GTDB taxonomy): Bacteria > Actinomycetota > Acidimicrobiia > Spongiisociales > ZC4RG35 > JACCTH01. Next base: position 2,836 of record JBOGEW010000168.1, on the reverse strand, counting down.
CTTGCCACAACCGACACGACGGCCCCTAATGGCCCGTCGCTGGCCTCGGTTCACAGGACCGAGTGGTCCAACGGCGACCTCGCGCCGGTCGGGGGAACGACGCCGGCGGAAATCATCGCCGGTGTGTACACGAGGGCTCGATCGAGCGATCCGTTCGTGCAGGCAACGCCCTTCGAGATCGCGACTGCTCTACCCGGGATCGAGTTTCCAAGCCAGGTTCCACCCGAAGTGCGCTACATCACGAGCCAGCTGGTGTACGACCTTTCCCAGCTCACCCTGGCGACGGACCAGGTGGCTGCTTTCGGTCTCTGGTCGGTCGAACCCTACACCCGATCCCGATCCGTCGGCCAGCAGGCGGTGCTGACCGTGGTCAACGATCCGGAAGGGCTCGCAGCTATCTCCTCGGGAACGGCGGACACCAGTTGTGCTCGTTACATCGACCGTCAGGCCCAGTGCGCGGTGGGGACGGTCAAAGATCGCCCGGCCTGGGAGCTTTCTGACAATTTGGGAATCACCTTGATCTGGTTCTCGGACACCTATCGCTACGAGCTCTTCTTACGCTCCGGTGTCAACCGCTCGCTGGCCCGGGAGATGGCGGAGTCATCTCGGCTTCTCTCGGCGCTTTCGTTCTGAGGCGTTGATGTTCCACGGCCACGGCTGGAGCTACCTCCGCTTCGACCCCGATCAAGAGACGAGCGAGCTCAGTCGCGAGCTCCTCGGCCGGGTGTGGCGGTACGGCCGGCCCTATCGCCGCCAACTCCTTGGCATCATCTTCACCGTCTTTGCCACCGCCGTCATCGGCGTGCTTCCACCGCTTCTTATCCGTGAGCTGATCGACAAGGCCCTGCCGAACCGTGACATGGGGATGCTGACATTGCTCGGCGCCGGCATGGTGCTTTTGCCCGTCGTGAACTCAGGAATAGGCGTTCTGCAGCGCTGGTGGTCAGCCCGTGCTGGTGAGGGAATCATCTTCGACCTGCGCCGCCAGCTCTATGCCCACCTGCAGCGAATGTCGTTGCGTTTTTTCACCTCGACTCGAACGGGCGAACTGATCTCGCGAGTCAACAGCGACGTGGTCGGAGCCCAACAGGCGATCACCGGCACCTTCATCACCGTCTTCTCGAATCTGGTCTCGGTCACCGTGATCCTGGTGGTGATGTTGCGAGCCGAGTGGCGGTTGACCCTGCTGGCGCTGACAGCCCTGCCGCTGTTCATTCTCCCGGCCCGGCGAGTGGCTCGCATCCTCCGTCGTTATACCGACGAGCAAATGGAGAGGAACGCCGCCATGTCGGTGATCCTGCAAGAGACCTTCAATATCTCCGGCGCATTGCTGGTCAAGCTATTCGGGCGGGAGCGCCGGGAAGGCGACCGCTACAGCCACGAAGCCGCCCAGGCTCGCGACTTAGGAGTGAAAACGGCGATGGTGGGTCGCTGGTTTTTCGCCACCCTGGGATTGGTGGGGGCGATCGGTAGCGCCGCGGTCTTCTGGTATGGCGGTTTTATGGTCATTCGCGGCGAGCTGACGGTTGGGACGGTCGTGATGTTCACCGGCCTTCTCGCACAGCTCTATGGCCCGTTGAGCTCTTTGACCAACAGCCGCGTCGAGCTCGCAACCTCACTGGTCAGCTTCGAGCGGGTGTTCGAGGTGCTCGACATGGAATCTGAACTCCGTGAAGGAAACGTTGACCTCACTTCGATCAAAGGCGATATCAATTTCGAACGGGTCTTTTTTCGCTATCAGTCGGAGGAGCCGGTCGGGCTCGAAGCCGTCAAACGTGCGGGCAAGCGTGGGTCCCTCGAAGTGGGCTTGGTTCCCCAACAGGTCTCGACCCGCCCCTGGGCGATAGAAAACGCCAGCTTTGAGATCCTCGCCGGCGAGCTGGTGGCGCTCGTGGGCCCGAGCGGCGCCGGCAAGACCACCATCTCCTATCTCATCCCTCGCCTCTATGACGTCGATACCGGGGCGATCAAGATCGATGGCCACGATGTGAGGGATTTGACCTTCGACTCCATCGCTCGGGGCGTAGGGGTCGTGACTCAGGAGACATATCTGTTTCACGACACGATCGCGGCCAATCTCCGTTACGCCCGCGAGGACGCCAGCGAGGAGCAACTCCAACAGGCGGCCGAGGCAGCCAACATCGCCGAGTTCATCAATGCCCTTCCCGAGGGCTTCGAAACGGTGGTGGGGGAACGGGGCTATCGCTTGTCGGGTGGCGAACGTCAACGAATGGCCATCGCCCGGGTCATCTTGAAGGATCCGGCCGTGCTGATTCTCGACGAAGCCACCTCGCATCTCGACTCGCGGTCGGAGGCATTGATCCAGGACGCTCTCGAGAAGCTGATGGTGGGCCGGACCTCGGTGGTGATCGCCCACCGGCTCTCGACCATCCTCGCCGCCGATCAAATTCTGGTGCTCGACCATGGTCGGTTGGTGGAAAAGGGCACCCACACCGAACTAATGGCCGGTAGCGGCCTCTATCGGGAGTTGTTCGACACCCAGTTCAGATCGGTGAAAAAGGTCATCTAGGCGTCGGGTGCATCCCAGGCGGGTTCGCGCTCGAACCCGGTCAATACGAACTCGCCTGTGTCTTCGGTGCGCGAGCCCGGTACCAGCACCAGCGGCACCTGGCAGCGTTCCATCACTCGCACCGAGATGCTCGTCCAGGCTTGCTCGGTAAAGAGCCGGCGGGTGGCACCCATGATGATCGTGTCGATCGACAGTTCCTGGGCGGTTCTGATGATGGCCTCGGCGGGATCATCTCCCTCGACCAGCCGGATCGTGGCGGTACGCGATCTCGCCGCCAGCGCGGACACCAGGGGATCGACTATGCGC
>JBOGEW010000167.1:0-8603 GCA_050742075.1 Acidimicrobiia bacterium | reverse complement strand
GGTCTACGCCGATCGAGAGCACGGCGCCAACCTCTCCTATCTGACCGGATTCGACCCCCGCTTCGAAGAGGCGGTGGCGGTCTTCGGTGCCGACGATGAGCCGGCGATCCTGGTGGGCAACGAGTGTTTTGGAATCGCGGGAGCCGGGCCGGTGGCGATGCGCCGTCACTACTTCCAGGATTTCAGCCTCCCCTCCCAACCCCGCGATCGGTCGAAGCCGTTGGCCGACATTCTCAGCTCGGAAGGGATTGGGCGCGGGGCGCGCGTGGGACTGATCGGTTGGAAGGACTACCGGGATCCGAACGCGCATGACCTTCCCTCCTACCTCGTAGACGAGATCAGAAAGCTCGTCGGCACCGGCGGCGTGGTGGAGAACGCCACCAACCTGCTGATCAATCCCGCCGACGGGTTGCGGGTGATCAACGAGGTGGAGCAACTCGCGGCCTTTGAATACGCGGCTTGCCAGACCTCGGCGGGCGTGCGCCGGTTGCTATTCGGTCTCGAGCCCCAGATGACCGAGCAAGAGGCGGTGAGGCTGCTCGGGTGGAATGGAATGCCGCTTTCCTGTCATCTCATGCTCTCCGCCGGTCCCCGGGCGGCGCTCGGCCTCCTCAGCCCCGGCGATCGCCCGATCGAGCGGGGCGACCCTTTGACCGTTGCCTTCGGGGTCTGGGGCGCCCTCAACTGTCGCGCCGGCTTCGTGGTCGCCTCAGGCGAGGAACTGCCGGCGGAGATCTCCGACTACATCGACCGTTTGGTCGCTCCATATTTCGAGGCTGTGGCCGAGTGGTACCTGGCACTGCGAATCGGCCAGGTGGGGGGAGCCCTGCAGGAAATCATCGATCGACGACTCGGGGACCCCTTCTTCGGGATCTTTCTTAACCCTGGTCACCAGCTCCACCTCGACGAGTGGGTCAACTCTCCGATCTGGCCCGGCTCTCAAATCGAACTCCGTTCCGGCATGGCGTTCCAGGTCGACATCATTCCGGCGACGGGTACCCCCTACTTCACCACCAACATCGAAGACGGGCTCGCCCTCGCCGACTCTGACCTCCGAGACACCTTCGCCTCCCGCTACCCCGAAGCTTGGCAGCGCATCCACGCGCGAAGAGAGTTCATGAAGGAGTCGCTGGGCATCGACCTCCACCCCGACGTGCTCCCCTTCTCCAACATCCCCGCCTACTTGCCGCCCTTCCTGCTGAGCCCCGAGAAGGCAATGACCCTCGTCTGACTGCGGACCCAGGTTTCGCAGGGTGCCTCCACCTATCTGCCAGTCCTCAGAACCTGCACTTTCACCCAAGCCCCGCCGGCACGGCTCGACTCGATGGCCGCCTCGACAAAGGCGAGGCCCAAGGCTCCGTCGGTCGCGGTGGGGAAGGTCATCGCCAGCGGGTCGGGCTCGGTGCCGGTGAGGCGAGCGACGATCGCCTCGGCGGCGTCGGAATAGATGTTGGCGAAGGCTTCGTGAAAGCCCTCGGGATGACCCTTGCCGATTCGGGACACACGAGCGGCGGCCGCAGCGATGCCGCCCCCGTTGGGGGTGAAGGTTTGGGCAGGCCCATTTAGGGGACGAAAGGTGAGCACCGTCGGTTGCTCCTGGCTCCATTCGATGGTGCCTTTGGTTCCCGATGCTCTGATCCGCAAGCAGTTCTCCATCCCTGCCGCCGCCTGAGTGACCCAGAAGCTTCCCCGGGCACCGTTGTCGAAGCGAAGCATGGCTCCGGCGAAGTCATGGACCTTCCGATTGGGAACGATGGCTCCCACCTCTGCCGCCACCTCTGCCACCTCGAGACCGGTGACATAGCGAACGAGGTGATGAGCATGGGTGCCGATGTCTCCCATCACGAGCGACGGCCCGCCCCGGACGGGGTGATACCGCCAGGGGAGATCACCTTCGGGGTCGCTCTCGGAGGCTTTGTTGCCCTGCACGTACTCGACTTGCACCAATCTCATCTCCCCCAACTCATCGCCCTCGACCATGGCGCGGGCCTGGCGCACCAAGGGATAGCCGCTGTAGTTGTGGGTCAGGCAGAGAACCAGACCAGAAGTTCTCACCTTCTCGACGATGTCGATGGCCTCGGCGAGAGTGTTGGTCAGGGGCTTGTCGCAGATCACGTCGAAACCACGATCTAGGGCAGCGAGGGCGATTTCGTGGTGGCTGTCGTTGGGAGTCATGATCGCCACCACTTCGGCGCCATCGGTGCGCGATCGCTCCTGGTCGAGCAACTCGAGGAAAGCACCGTAAGCCCGCGGGAGCCCGAGCTCGGTGCCCGCCCGAAGCGATTGATCAGGGTCAGAGGACAATGTCCCGGCGACGAGCACGAATCGGTCATCGAGGCGAGCGGCGGTCCGATGGGTCGACCCGATGTTGCTCCCGGGCCCTCCTCCGACCACGGCCAGCCGCAGGGGGCGACCGAGTGCGGCGACGACAGGATTGGCAGTCACGAGGAGGTGGGGAACAGATCGATCAGCATCCATCGATCTCCGGTGGGTTGCGAGAGGACGAAGGTTTCTGAGAAGGGCGCCGAGGTTTTTCTCAGTTCGACGCCGTCGAGGTCGTAGACGCCCTCGGTAACAATGCCGGTGGCGGCAAATCCAAGGCTCGCCCCACCCTGGGTCCCGTTGGCATGGACCACACTCAAATGAAGGCTATCGAACTGATATGAATGCACCACCCTCTCCTTTCGAACCTCGCCGTTCTCGATGGCATCTTCCATCGCGATCAGACGTGTCCCGTGATCGACAGACCGCAAGAGGCTGGGGTCTGCCGTCCGGAGGGCCTGGCTTTCGACCGCGAGGTTCTCGGCCAGGCCGACCGCCAGGGCCTTGACGTCAGCACTGTTGAGATCGAGGTTGAGACTCTCGACGTCGGCATCGACGGTTATGGGTGGAAGAGCCGCGGGATCAAGCTTGATGTCGACCTCGGGAATGGAAGGAGACTGAATCCGGGGACCCGGTGCCGCGGCAGCCACGAGCGTCGAACCCAGCACCACCGTCGCCCCGCCGATCGCCACTCCCCGCCAGAAAACACGTCGCCGGGAGGCGGCCTGAACGAGAGGCCGCTCGAAGACGAAGCGAACCGGGGTGAGAAGCGCCAGACCACCGAGGAGCGCCACTTTGGTCCCGAACTCGTCGGTTTGCGGCGCCATCAGCAACGCGCACAGGAGCCCGAGGGTAAGACCAAAAACCACGCGGGGCGCTGTCGTGGCCGGCGTGGTCTTGGGATCCGTGATCATGAAGAAGAGAAAGATCAACACCTCGGGCGAGGACATCACGATTTGCCAGAGGTCGGGTCCGCACAAAGGTTGCACCGCCCAGGCGGCGGTGACGCAATGCCCGGTTCCGGCGACGACCCCCCAACCCGCGGCTAAGGCCAGCCAGAAGGCAGCCGCCATCGAGAGAAGTTGCAGCCGGGAGGTGATCAGCAGCCCGCCGATGAGAATGATCGAATAGGTGACGATCAACCCAAAGGAAAGCGGCCCCCACCAGAAGTCGAGGGGCTCGACCCGCTGGCTGCCGAGGAACAGGAAGGCGGCGACCAGGCCGACATTGGACGGATTGAAAAGCTGTGATCCCCGATAGGTGAGGACGTACTTCGTAGTTAGCGAAACGGCGGCGACAAGAGCAAAGAGGTACCAACCGCGCACGCCCCAATGGTCACCCCGTTCGGTGCCAACGACCCGAAAGATGAGGGCGACTCCGCTTCCGGTCAACATCGCACTGGCAGGCCATACGAGCTGTCGCTGGCGGCGAAACGTGACGACGATTTCCAGTATTGCCGAAGCCAGGATCGCCGCCAGGATCTGAGGAACGGTTACCCGAAATCCGAGCGAAATCTGGCCCAGGATGTGGATCGAGACGATGACGGCCGCCAGATGGAGGCGGGGATCGCGGATATTCGGCAGGACCACCGGAAAGCCCCAGAGGCTGGGAGGACTGGCAGCAGTCGTCACCGCCTCATTCTGGCGCGCAATGGTTGCCGACTTATCGAGCCTGGACGTCTATCTCCGTGGCTTTGATCGATAGCCAGATGCTCCGACCCGGGACGAGGTCAAGGCTGCGAGCAGCAACGCTGGTGATTTCTGCCGCGAGCGACAGCGGAGGCCCGGTGAGCACCCGGGTGCGGTCCCCCAGATCCTCGATCAGATCGATGGTGGTCAGCCATGTATTGCGGGGACTTCCCTCCGGTTGCTGGAGGTGAACCGCGATCGCGGCCGGGCGAATGGCAAGGAGCACCTCGCCAGTCAGGTCCGCGTCGGCAATGTGCATGGTGTGATTCCCCGTGTCAACGTGGCCCCCGGCCGCTGTTCCCGGCACCAGATTCGACCCGGCGAGATCCGCCGCGTAGCGGGTCCGAGGTCGGAGCCGGATGTCCGCGGAACTTCCCACCTGGGTGACAACACCACCTTCGATGACGTGAATCTCATCGGACAGGAGAAACGCCTCGGTTGGATCGTGGGTGATAAGAAGGCGCGGACCGGAAAAGCCGTCGAGATGCTCCGACAGCATGCGCCGCAGCTGGGCGCGGGTCGTCACATCGAGAGCGGACAATGGCTCGTCGAGCAGGAGCAGCTTGGGCTCAATCACCAGCGCCCGGGCGAGGGCGTCTCGTTGCGCCTCCCCTCCCGACAGCTGTCGCGGCCGACGTTCCTCGAGGCCCTCCAGACCCAGGCGGCGGAGCCAATCCTTCGAACGCGACTGGGCTTCTTCAACTCGAACACCACGACTGCGCAGGCCAAAAGCGACGTTCTCCAGCACGTTCAAATGGGGGAAGAGAAGGCCATCTTGAAACAGGACCCCGATCTGGCGCTCGTTGGCAGGGACAAACGAGCCGGCTTGGGGATCATCGAAGGTGAACTCTCCCAGGGCGATTCGTCCGGTGTCGATCGGGATCAATCCCGCCAGGGCAGCCACCGCCGTTGATTTGCCGGCACCGTTGGGGCCTAGCAGGGCGACGGTTTTCCCCTCCGGGATCGAAAGAGAAAGCTCGAGGTCGAAGCCATCGGACCGGCGAAGCTCGAAGGCCGCGTTTAGTCCCTGATTCATAGCCCCCGCCACCATCGATCGCGGAGGGCCACGAGGACGCCGAAGGAGATGACCACCATGACCAAGCTGAGAGCGACCGCCACCTCGCGGTCGCTCTCGAGGGCGACGAACACAGCCAGAGGCAAGGTCTGGGTCCGGCCCTGGAGGTTGCCGGCGAAGGTGATCGTCGCCCCGAACTCGCCGAGAGCACGTGCCCAGGTCAGGACCACTCCGGCTGCCAACGAAGACGAAATCATCGGCAAGGTGACCCGCCGCAGAACGGTCCAGGGTGTTGCCCCTAGGGTGGCCGCGGCACTCTCATAGCGGTGGTCAAGGCTGCGCAAGGCACCCTCCACCGTTATCACCAGGAAGGGCATCGCTACAAAAGTGTTGGCGAGAATGACCCCCCAGGTTGAGAACGGCAGCAGCAAACCCGTCGCCTCATTCAACGGTTCTCCGATCAGACCCCTCCCTCCCAGAGCGAAAAGAAGCCCCGCCCCGCCCACTACCGGTGGCAAGACCAGTGGCAAGGTCACTATCCCTCGCACTACGCCACGGCCGCGGAAATCGGCCCGAGCCAAAAGCCAGGCCAGCGGGATTCCCAGGACGGCAGCGATCACGGTGGCGACGATCGAGGTGATGATCGAAAGCCTGAGAGCATCGACCACGATGTCGCGGGCCAATATCTCCCCGAGCTTCGCCCAGGGTGCACGGACCAGCAGCCCTAGCAGGGGCAGGGCGAATACGACCAACGCGACCAGCCCCAGAGCCACCAGCAACGAGGGTCGCTGGAGGCGTCCCCGGTTCAAGGTGACTCGAATCCGTAGCTCTGCAGGATCAACTGCCCATCACGGGAGAGGACGAACTCCACAAACGCCTCGGCTCCACTCGGATGGGGAGCATCGACCAAAACCGCGATTGGGTAGTCAGCCACCACATTGAACTGCCCAGGAATCTCGATCCCGTCCACGGCTTCGGAGGACAGAACATCGGTGACGTAGGTAATGCCCGCGTCGAGCTCTCCCACCTCGATCTTGGTCAACAGGGCTTTGACGTCGGGCTCCTCGGTATCGAGCGCAGGCACCACACCCGCATTCTCCAGCGCTTGGCGTCCGAGGTCCCCACAGGGGACGCCTGCGACGCAGAGGCCGATCAGTAGATCCGGCTCGGAGAAATCATCGAGCCCACCGATCCCGGCTGGGTTTCCCTCCGGCACCGCGATCTGAAGCGAATTCCGAGCGAAGGTCGCAGCATCGTCGGCGTCGCCTGACTCAACAACCCGATCCATGTTCGAAACGTCAGCGGAGGCGAACACGTCCACCGGTGCTCCTTCCAGGATCTGTTCGCGCAGCGACGAGCTGCTACCGAAATTCATCAGGACGTCGACGCCCGGATTGGCCGCTTCGAAGGCAGCTTCGACCTCCTCGAACGCGTCAGTCAGTGAGGCTGCGGCCGATACCAGAACCTCAGCTGCGGGACTTTCCGATCTGCTGCAGGCGGCAATCACCAACAAACTCATCGCCGCCAGCCGCTTCACGCTGCAGCTATCGAACGGGCGGGGGCATCTCGGACATGCGCGGTAGTCCGCCGGTGTTGGCTTCCACGGCTTGGACATGAGCAACTGACTCTCGCAACAGCTCGGTCAGTACGTTCTCGTCAACCTGGTCGAAGCGCTTCAGATATAGGCAGGACTTGCCGGTGGAGTGCTTGCCCAACCTTGCCAGGAGCTCGTCATAGCCGACGAAGCCTGACGCCAGGTAGATGGTGAGGTTCTGCTTACGAGGAGAGAACCCGATGATGGCCGCATCTCCTTCCCGACCGGAGGCGTACTTGTAGTGATAGTTCCCAAAGCCCACGATGCTCTCGCCCCACATCTGGGGTTTCTCACCGGTGACTTCCTTCATCAAAGCAACCAGCTTCTTGCTGTCGCGCCTCCGCTCCCCGTCCTCAATTCCATCGAGGAACTCTTTGACGCTTTTCTTGCTGGGTTTGGTTTTGAGCTCGGCCACAGTCCTTTACAGAATCCTTCTTCGCCAGAACAACTTCAATAGAGGAACATCGGTTTGCCGAGGACGTGCCGCACCTTGGGGCGGTAGGCATCGGCATCGTATAGCTCGTCGACATCAACCCGCTTCACGCCTTCGCGGGTGACCGAGATCGGAACGTGGGTATAAGTGCCCCCGCGCAGGGCGACCATCCGCCCCGACGCCCCCTCCAGGGCGAGGTCGGCCGCCATAATTGCGTAGTTCGTGGCGACCATGAGATCGAGCGAATCAGGAGCACCCGAGCGCATGAGGTAGCCGATCTGTTGGTAGATGGTGTCCTGACCGGTCTGCTCCTTGAGCAGTTCGGCCGTTAGGGCCCCGATCCCGCCGAGCTTGCGATGCCCGTAAGCATCCTCCTCACCGGCAAGGAGCATCTCTCCTTCTTCCAACCTTGCACCTTCTGAGATGGTCATCATCGAGTAGTTAGAGGGGTTTCGCTTCTTGTCTTTGACGAGCAACGGCCCGAGCTTTCCGATCTCGAAGGGCACCTCGGAGATGACGCTCCGGTCGACACCAGCCAGATAGCCCGTGATCAGGGAGGTTTCCCCGCTGTAGCGACCGAACAACTCGACCACGGCGATTCGCTCGTGGGAGCCGGTGGCGGTTCGCAGGCTGTGGATGAACTGAACGCCTCTCGTGACTGCCGTCGAAAAGCCGATGCAGTAGTCGGTCCCATGGACGTCGTTGTCCATCGTCATGGGGACGGCAAAGACGGTAACACCTACGTCATGCATCCGGAGGCCGTAAGAGAGATTGTCGACGCCCCCGATAGGGATCAAGACATCGATCTTCTGGTGTTCGAGCACGGCTAGCACATGCGGGGTCAGATCCTGGATGCCGTCTCCGGGAAATCGCTCCCGGAGGAACGACGGCACCGCCGAAGCTTTCACTTTGCCGGGGTTGGTGCGTGAGGTGTGCAGAAACGTGCCACCGGTGCGATCGACAGTGCGAACGGCATTGGGGTCGAGTTCGATGACGTTGGGCTCAAGGGTCGAGTCGTCGTCGGGATCAAGGCCGGAAAGACCGCCCCATCCCCGGCGAATTCCTACAACTTGATGGCCCTCGTCGGCCACCCGGTTCACGACTGCCTTGATGCAGGCGTTGAGCCCGGGGACATCGCCTCCCCCAGTCAGGATCCCGATACGCATCAGCTGATTCTGGCCTTAGTGCTCCCGAGTTGCTGGCATCGGCGCGTCGAGGAACGAGGTGATCATGGGCACTAGCAGCTCTGACTTCGAAACGACCGATACATGGGACGCGCCCGGGATCACCGCTAGCTGCGAGTTCGGAAGCCCGGCCGGGGTGTCTCCGAACACGCCCCCGCCCAGGAGCCGGAACATCTCGACGGCATGCTCCGGCCGCGTTAAGTCCGAGTCTCCCAGAATTAGCAGGGTGGGCGCCTTGATGGCTGCGAAGTCCTCGGACGACAAGTCTTTCGTATTGCGATCCATGTCGGTCTTCTTGGCGAATAGGTCGGAGAAATGATCGGGATCGGGGGCGATGCTCAGGTATTCCTCATGCCACGGTGATCCG
>JBOGEW010000166.1:0-6823 GCA_050742075.1 Acidimicrobiia bacterium | reverse complement strand
GCTCCGGCTCCGAAGATGGCGAAGCCCGCTTTCGACGTCAGCAGTGCTGCCACCGTTGGCTTTTGAGCGATGTAGGTGAACGCCGACCTGAGGCGGGCAGGGGGCTCGTCGACCGCCCGCTCCTTGTGGGGCGAGAGGTTGGTCCGTACCCGCCAGATCAAGGTGGCGGCAACGAGAAAGCTCGTTACGTCCACAGCCACGGCTGCCCTGCGACCGAACAACGTGGCGACGACGCCACCCAACGCCGCTCCGACTGCGGCCATCGTGCCCCAAGTCGATTCGAGGAGGAACGAGGCATCGCCCAACTCGGCCGGCTCCACGACCACTGGTAGCGACGCCGAGGAAGCGGGAGTGATAAGTGCGCTGAGGGCAGCGAGGATGGACATCGCGCCCAGGACCAGGGCCACTCCGAGCCCGTTGTCGCGGATGAACGAGGTATCGACGAAGAGAAGGGTGGAACTCGCCCCGGCGGCGATCAGGCTCGACCACACAATGATCTTTTTCCGGTTGACGCGATCGGCCAGGACCCCCCCAATGGGCGAGAGCAAGAAGGCCGGAAGGGTGTTGGCGGTCAGCACGGCCGCGGTCAGGAACGGTGAGCGACTGAGTTCGTGCACCAGAGACAGCATCGGTACCAGGAGGAACCAGTCGCCCCCAAAGGAGACGAGACGGGCGAGATAGAGCCTTCGGAAGTCGGCGTTCTCGGCGAGCAATCGGAAGTAGCGACCTCTAGTGCGAGTCGTCATATGTGATCGCCGCGTATGGCGTCGAACTCGGCCGTCTCCTCGAGAAGAATCGAACCATCGGTTTCGTGCATATGGGTGTGGGTGGTGAGGAGCAGATCGAAGTCGGGGGGCCGCTCAACATCAACCGCGATGAGGTGTCGCGATCTTGGTTCGCCGGTTCGATCGAAGGAGCGTGCTCGACGGATGAGCGCGGCCGAGAGGTCGTCGATTCGACGGTGCTGGTTGAGGTGCTCTCGCCACGAGACGACGAGAAACATCTCGATCAATCGGCGGGGGTCGGCGGCATCCCGATAGAGGCGCCAGCGATAGGCACCCGTGCGAAGCCGCACGAGCCGCAGGTCCTGCATCACTTCGAGGAACTCCTCGACCCGGCCAGGTTCGAGGTCGAAGGCGTTGAGCACCATAACCGGGCCGCTGTCAAGGGTCTCCACGTGTTCGGGCGGGGCGCGATCAGGATCGAACTCTGGGGGAACGATCTCGCTCAGCACCGGGATGCCGGAGCGAATGGCGGCGACGGACAGCCCGAGCCCCGCGAGGGAGATCAGCAAATAGGAAGCACGGGTGGTCAGGGCGTCAGCGATCGCGCCGGCGAGAATCGCACCGAACGGTGTCATTCCGGCAAACGCCAGCGACCAGAGGCTCATTGTCCTTCCTCGCACCCAGCGGGGGCTCAGCATTTGTGCAGTTGAATTGAGAGTGGTGGTGGCGAGGACCAGCGAGGCACCAGAGAGGAGGAGGCCGGGAACAGCCCAAGTCAGGGAAGGGGCCAGCCCGACGATGATGCCGCCGAGCGAGTAGCCGCCGATGGCGGCGGGCACGGTCCACTTCCGCAATCTCTCGGCCAGCCGTCGTCGAGAGAATGCGGAGACTATGGCTCCGAGGCCCATCATGCCGAGTAACGCCCCGTAGGCGAGTGACCCGCCTCCGAGAGCTTCGGTGTGGCTGGGAAGGACCGTCGGCACCACCGAAGATGACAACCCAAAGAGAGCTCCGAACAGGAGCACACGCCGAAAGCTGTGGGTGTAGCGAGCAAACCGCCAACCGAGAGCCATGGCGGTGGTGAGCGGCGCCGCATCGGCGGGCTTCTGGGTGTCAGAGCGTCCGATGAACCAAAGGGCGACGACGACGGAGATGTAGGAAAGGGCATTGAGTCCGAATCCTGCTTCGGCCCCGATGGTGGCGATGAGGAGGCCGCCGAGGGCCGGTCCGACGGCTCGGGCGACATTGAAAGAGACCGAGTTGAGTGCGACCGCGGACGCAATCATGTCCCGGGGGACGAGGTCGGGGACCAGAGCCTGCCAGGCGGGAAGATTGAACGAGCCGGCGACACCGATGAGCAGGCCCAGGACGAGGAGGCGGACCGGGGTGGCCTCGCCTAGAAACGCGAGGATGGCCATTGCGGCGGCCGCGGTGGCCATCGCGATCTGAGAAACGAGCAGTATTCGCACGCGGTCGGTCATGTCGGCCACGGCTCCGGCGAGCAGCGCCAAGGCGAGAAAGGGGAGTGTGGTTGAAGCAGAGATCAGCCCGACCCATGTGGCCGAGCCAGTCAGGTCGAGCATCAGCCAGGCAGCCGCCGAGGCCTGGAGAAAGCCTCCGATGTTCGAGAAAAGGGATGCCCCCCAAAGCGAACGAAAACCACGGAGCTGAAGTGGAGCCACCGACGAGGTCATGAGCCCGGCGAGTGTACGAGGTGGGTCTGCGCGGATTTTTCGGGGCTATGAGCCCGAAAAAAGCCGCGCAGAAGGCTTAAGCGAGCGATCAGACCCGGGGCGGACCGATGTTCACCATCCAGGGAATCCCGAACTGATCTGTACACATACCGAATTCGTCTCCCCACATCTGCTTCTCGAGAGGCACAGACACTTGGCCGCCGGTCGATAGTTTCTTCCAATACCCACGGAGCTCGGTGGCGTCCTCCCCGCTCAGGCTGACGGCGAAGTTGTTCCCAGGCTGGTGCGCCTCGCCGGGCGGGGTGTCGGCGGCCATCAACGTCAGCCCGCTGTCGGTGTCGAGCTGGCTATGCATGATGTTGTTGGCCCCGGGTCCGTCAGGGGCTCCGTACTCTCCGAAGGTGTTGAGAGTGAGCTTTCCCCCGAACACGGACTGGTAGAACTCCATTGCCTGACGGGCGTTGTCTGTGAAAGAAATGTAAGGATTGAGCCGAGTAGCCATGAAACCTCCTTCTGCGGCCGGCCCACGACGCTACTACTAGCTGGTTCCTTAGATACCAAGAGGGGGCCGGTCGGAATAGCGCTCGATCAACGCCACTGCTCCGACCACCAACACCCCACCCAAAACCTGGAGGGGAGACAACACCTGGTCCAGCCACCACCAGGCCACGGCCGCCGCGATGGCGGGCTCGAGAGTGGCGACCACGCCAACGGTGCCGGGGTCCGTGAGGCGGAGGGCGGCCACTTCGAGGAGAAAGGGAACCACGGTTCCCAAGAGCACCAGCCACACAACCCCTGCCAGGACCCGCGGCTCGGTGGGCGGCAACGCCACCCTGAAGGCGGCCAGCAGGAAAAGCGCCGAGAAGGAGAAGCCATAGGCGGCGATTGTGATGGTTGGCAGCCGGCGACCGAGAAAGCCCGAAAGGATGATGTAAGTAGCGAAGCTGAGTGCGGCGATTCCGGCTGCCAAAAGACCGAGTGGGTCGAGGTGGCCGAAGTTGGGAGCACCGCTGACCAAGGCAACACCGATCAGGGCGACCAACGCCGCGACCCACACCAGCGCCGGAACCCGCCGCTTGTTCACCAGTCGTATCCAGGCCAAGACCAGCACCGGAGCACTGAACTGGATGGTGACGCCCGGACCCACGCCGAGTCGAGAAATGGCAACCAGGAAGGACAGGCTGACAACGGCGAGATTTAGGCCGAAGCCCACCAGGGCTAGGAGTCTGCCACCAGTCGCGACAGCTCTTCGTCGGTAGGCGATCAGTCCCAAGACCAGTGCCGCGAGGACCGACCGAATTTGGGCGACGTTGCCGGCGGGAATCGCCCTCAGCAGGTCGGCAGCCACTGCCCCATTCACTCCGAACAGCAGGGCCGCAAGGGCGGTGTACGCGATCCCTCGTCGGTGCTTTTCAGGTAGGGATGAGCTCGTAGTCACAATTCGCAGCCATGTCTGGGTTGGCTTACTACGTCGGGCCTTCTCGGCCGGCCAACCCGGTCTTACTGCTCCATTCCTGGCACGGGCTTAACGCTGGCACGAAGAGGCTGGCTGACCGCCTCGCCGACGAGGGCTGCACCGTACTCGTTCCCGATCTTCTGTCCGAGGCGCTCCCGTCCAGCCAAGCCGAGGCGGAGGCGGTGCTCAGGGCGGTAGATCCCAATCACCTGGTCTCGGCCACGCTCGGCGGGCTCGAGGTACTGGGCAATTCCGCTCCCGGCCCGGCGACTGTCCTTGGCCTGGGTATGGGCGGTTCGCTGGCGCTCTGGCTATCGGTGCGTCGACCCGAGCGAGTAGTCGCAGTGGTTTCGTTCTACGGCACTCAGACCATCGACTTCGCCGGATCCCGAGCTCGGTATCAACTCCATCTGGCGGAAGAAGATCCTTGGGTCAGCTCTGATGATGCTGCCTTCATGGAAGCAACCATGGGCCTCGAAGGAATCGAGTTCGAAACATTTCGTTACCCCGGCACCAGTCCCGGCTTCTTCGAAGAAGGGAATCACTTCGACGCGGATGCCGCGGATCTCGCCTGGTCGAGGACGCTGACGTTTCTTCAATCAGTCCGGGTGAACTGATCTCCTGCTGCGATCGACCCCTCGACCAGCACCCTGGCATACACGCGGGCGAAACCCGGGTGGAGTGACTGGCTGATGCGGGTGAACTGGCCGTCAACGAACCAGCCAGCATTCTTGTAGCAGGGGGACGTGTAGCTCGTGACCTCGACTTCGGCTTCTTCGCCGATGCCCCAGCGGGTACCGGGCACAACATCGATCCAATTCACGCCGCTCACCGTCACGTTCTCTCCTGCCGCCCCTGCGAAGATCGGGTGACCCTCTGCCTGCAGGGCGGCGATGACCTCGTCCGAAAAGAGACAGGCTGCGCGTAGAGGGCCTCCGTGATGAACTCGATCGGTATGGCGATCTCCCTCGAGGCCATTGGCGGAGAGAAAGGCTCGGTCAACGGGGAGTTTGGGTACACCGCCAGCGGAAATGTTGACGGCGACGACGCGACCGTTTGTCAAACACCAACCTCGTGCGGCAGCGGAAACCAGCGCAGGGACTCGGCCTCGGCATCGAGGACGTCATCTATGACCTCGGAATCGACGGCGGCGGTGGCAAAAAGGGTGTGCGCGTCGGTGACGTATCGCGGGTACTCATCAGCGCTGGCGGACGCTCGCCCACTGGCCCGGTGCTCGAGAAGTCCGTGGCCATAATCGATCTCGAAGAGCGACAGCGGCGGATGGGGCAAGCCCCGGCGATGTCTCCACAAGGCAGTGTCGGCCTCAAACCGGTAGTGCGGTAGGAGCCTCCAGCCGAACTCCGCGATCAGGTGGACTCCTTCGACGATGAACGCGAACTCCTCCTCGCTGATGAAATAGTTGAAGTTGACCCGTACCCATCCCGGTTTGACAACCTCGCAGCCCAGGCCGATCTGGCGTTCGATCTGGCGGCTGGTGTCGAGGTCGATGCCGAGAAGGCGATGCCCATAGGGACCTGCACAGGAACACCCGCCCCTTGCCTGGATGCCGAAGAGGTCATTGAGCAACGCGACCACGTAGTTGTGGTGTAAGTAGCGATCGCCAAAACGGATTACGAACGAAACAATCGAGAGCCGCTCCGCCTTGGGGTTGCCCAGGATCAGAATGTTGGGGTTCTGCGACCACGAATCGATCGCCCGCTGGATGAAGTCCTCTTCGCGCCGGCGAATCTCTTCGACTCCCACTGCTTCTTTGAGCTGAAACACCAGACCGGCCCGGATTGATTCGACAATGGCGGGTGTCCCACCCTCCTCGCGATGCTCGGGATCGGTGAGATAACGATGGACGAGTTTGTTGACATAAGCGACCGTCCCTCCACCGGGAACGGATGGAACTCGATTGGCCAAGAGGTCCTTTCTCACGACCAGCACTCCCGGCGTCCCCGGGCCCCCGATGAATTTGTGCGGAGAAATGAAGATGGCGTCCTTGTAGTCGAGGTTGCCAGCCTCCTTCTGACGCATGGCGACGCCGACATAGGGAGCCGCGGCGGCGAAATCCCAAAAGGAGAGCGCCTCGTGCTTATGCAACAGCGATGAGACTGCCGAGGTATCGGTGATTATGCCGGTCACGTTCGATGCGGCTGAGAACGAACCGATCCGAAGCGGCCGACCGGAGAATTCGATCAATCGTCGTTCGAGGTCATCGAGATCGATGTGGCCGTCGGAGTCCTCGGCGATCTCAACCACGTCGGCGATCGTCTCTCGCCAACCAAGTTCATTGGAGTGGTGCTCGTACGGGCCCACGAATACCACCGGACGTTGATCGACCGGGATGTGACCACTGAGATCGAATTGGTCATCCAGGGCAGCCGGCACCCGCACCCCGAGAATCGTGATTAGCCGGTCGATGGCTCCGGTCGAGCCCGAGCCGGCGAAGATCACGGCATGGTTGTCGTCTCCGCCCACCGCCTGGCGGATAAGTGTCCGGGCGTCCTCTCGGAAGCGAGTGGTCTGGAGGCCGGTCCCCGAGGTTTCCGTGTGTGTGTTGGCATAGAGCGGAAGGACCGTCTCGCGGATGAAGTCTTCGATGAAGGAGAGGGAACGGCCCGAGGCGGTGTAGTCGGCGTAGGTGACCCGGCGTAGCCCGAACGGGGTCATCACCGCGGTGTCCTTCCCGATCACCGCCTCTCTCACTTGCTCGACCAGATCCATCCTTCGCCCTTCCGGGGATGATCCACAAGACTAGGAACACGATGAGCGACGAAACCACTGTCAGCGTCGGTGGTGAGGAGATAAGGATCTCCAGCCCGGGACGCGTGATTTTCCCCGAGCAAGGTTGGACCAAGCTCGATGTCGCAAATCACTTCGCCATGGTCTCCGAAGGGGCGATCCGGGGACTTTTCGGTCGGCCCACGATGCTGAAGCGCTTC
>JBOGEW010000165.1:0-3696 GCA_050742075.1 Acidimicrobiia bacterium | reverse complement strand
CGGTTGGTGAGCCGGGTGTTGGTGGCCCAAAGCACCACGAATCGGGCATGGCGGACGTCGGTCGGATCGGCACTCAGACCCGATCCATAAGTGGCCGCGAGTCCGGCTCGGGCGGTGGCGCCACAGATTGACCCGGTAAGACGGGAGGCTCCGAGATTGGCAAAGAAGCGACGATCGAGCGAGCTCATCTGCACCGCCCCCTGCGTCCCCGCGTCCCACCAGGGATAGATCGCTTCCCCCCCGTGCTCTGCGATGACCGACTTCACGCGGTCGGCGACGACCCCGAGCGCCTCTTCCCACGAAGCCCGGCGAAAACTCCCGGTTCCCTTCGCCCCGCTGCGAATCAGCGGATGGAGGATCCGGTCAGGGTGATAGACCCGGTCGAGGAACCGGTTGACCTTGGGGCAAAGCTCGCCCCGGGAGAAGGGATGATCGGAGTTCCCGCGCAGCTTGACCGCAACTCCACCTTCGACCGTGGCGACCCATCCACAAGAATCGGGGCAGTCGTGGTGGCAGGTTCCCAGAACCGTGTTCATGTTGGGGACCGAGGGTACAGGTCGCGTTGGTCGGGCTTTCTCAACCCCACCGCCCCTCCGAGGCGAACGCCCTGCTGGCTACGCTCGCCGGCATGCCGGTGACCGTCGTCAATCACCCTCTGGCTCAGCACTTTCTCACCATCCTCCGTGATCGCTCGACCGGCACTTCCCTCTTTCGGGAGACTGCCCGCCGGCTCGCCTATCTGCTCGTCGCCGAGGCGACCGCGGATCTAGCCCTGGCTGAAAAGCCGATCGAAACCCCCCTCGAACCCACCGTCGGCACGCATCTCGGCAAGCCCATCGTGGTGGTGGCCGTCTTTCGGGCCGGACTCGGACTCGTGGATGCCGCTATCGATCTACTGCCCAATGCCCGGATCGGCTACGCCGGCGTGCAGCGCAACGAGGAAACCGCGGAGCCGATGGAGTACTACACCAAGTTCCCCCCCATGGCCGATGCCCGGGTGCTGATCCTCGAGCCAATGCTCGCCACGGGTGGATCTCTCGCCTGGGCCTGCGAGCAGGTGAAGGCCAAAGGAGCTGTCGACGTAACCGCGGTTTGCGTTGTTTCTGCCCCCGAGGGCATCAAGGTCATGGAGGAGCGTCATCCCGAGGTCCGCATCGTCACCGGCGCGGTGGACCGCGGGTTGAACGAGCGCTTCTACATCGAGCCCGGTCTGGGCGACATGGGAGATCGTCTCTTCGGAACGGCATGAGCCAGGGACCGAGCGAGTTCGAGCAAGCAGTCCTGGCCGTACTCCGCTCGCTTGAGCCGGGCGAGGTAATGACCTACGGAGAGGTCGCCGAGCTGGCCGGCTATCCGGGACGGGCTCGAGGGGTCGGGCGGATCCTGGCGATCACTCCCGAGGACCTGCCTTGGTGGCGAGTGGTGGGGGCGGGAGGACGCATGCGCTCGCCTAATCCGGCTCTCCAGGCTCAGTTACTCGCTTCGGAGAAACCGACCAACGGAGCAGGCCCGGGCAGACGCAGTTAGGCATCGTGGGAGCGCGCCGATCGTATAGGCCTAGCCAAACTCGACGTGTGCGAAGAGCCGCAATCATCATGATGGATTCGTGCGGGGTGGGCGAAGCCCCCGACGCCGCCGATTACGGCGATGAAGGATCAGACACGATCGGTCACACTGCCACCGCCGTCGGTGGATTGTCCCTTCCCAATTTCGAGAAGGCAGGCCTTGGCAACCTCCATGGTGATCTGGCCGGGGTTCCCCCTACTTCCGCCGCGACGATGGCTTACGGGCGAATGGCCGAGGCGTCGGCCGGGAAAGATTCGACCACCGGACATTGGGAGATTGCCGGTCTCGTCACCGACCAGCCTCAGGCCACCTTTACCGACACCGGCTTTCCCGATGACCTGGTGGCGGCGATCGAAACGGAGTCGGGATATGAGTTCATCGGCAACTATGCCGCTTCGGGAACCACCATCATCGACGAACTTGGACCCGAGCACGTCCGGACGGGAAAGCCGATCCTCTACACGTCGGCTGACTCGGTTTTCCAGATCGCCGCTCACACCGATGTCATCGCAGTCGGCGATCTCTACAAACTTTGCGAGGTCGCCCGACGTCACTGCGATCGGTATCGGATCGGACGAGTCATTGCCCGTCCCTTTATCGGTGAACCGGGCGACTTCCATCGCACCTATGACCGGCGCGATTTCGCCCTCGCCCCCGGCGGCCCCACCCTCCTCGACCATGCCAAGGCAGCCGCCTTGGCGGTTCTCGGGATCGGCAAGATCGAGGATCTGTTTGCGGGTCGGGGCCTGACCGAGGCGATCCACACCGAGGGCGACCAGGACGGACTCGATCGGACGGTCTCCGCGCTCGAGGAGCGAACAGAGGCCGGGATCATCTTCACCAACCTCGTCGATCTCGACATGGTCTATGGCCACCGCGAGAACCCGGAAGGCTATGCCGCCGGGTTGAAGTTGATCGATTCCTATTTGCCAGCGCTCGTCAATGGCCTCGGTCCCGAGGACCTGCTGTTCTTCTCGGCCGATCACGGCAATGACCCCACCGACGGGTCCACCGATCACACTCGGGAGTTCGTGCCCCTGCTCGTTGCCGGCATGAAGTCGGCAGGAATCAACCTGGGAGCCCGGGAGCAGTACTGCGATGTCGCCGCCACCATCGCACAAGGGCTGGGTCTGCCAGCTCCGGCCCGCGGCCGCTCATTTCTCGACGAGATCAGCTGAGGATGAACGCGGTTGACCTGATCCAACGCAAGCGCGACCGGCTACTCCTGACTGAAGACGAAATCGAATGGCTGATTCGCTCCTACACCGACGGCACCGTGACCGACTATCAGATGTCGGCGCTGGCGATGGCGGTGTTTCTCAACGGAATGAGCCCGGCGGAGTTAACTGCCTGGACCGGGGCAATGCTCCACTCGGGAGAAGTACTCGACTTCTCCGACATCCCCCAGCCCAAGGTTGACAAACATTCGACCGGGGGCGTGGGCGACAAGATCTCGATTCCGCTCGGGCCGATGGTGGCAGCGTGTGGAGTTGTCATCCCGATGATGTCGGGGCGAGGCCTCGGCCATACCGGTGGCACTCTCGACAAACTGGAATCGATCCCTGGCTTTACGACCGCCCTTGATCCGGCCCGCTTTCGCCAGGTCTTATCCGAGTGCGGGCTGGTTCTCGCCGGACAATCAGAGACGCTCGTCCCCGCTGATCGCAAGCTTTATGCCTTGCGCGACGCCACCGGCACCGTCGAGTCGATCCCGCTCATCGCCTCCTCGATCATGTCGAAGAAACTGGCCGAGGACCTCGACGGATTGGTGCTCGATGTCAAAGTCGGGGCAGGGGCGTTCATGAAGGAGGTGGCAAAGGCCCGAGAGCTGGCCCGGACGATGGTCGAGATTGGCGCCTCCTACGCCGTCAAGACCATTGCTCTGCTGACCGCGATGGATCAGCCGCTGGGCAACGAAGTGGGCAACGCCAATGAGATCGCCGAGTCGATTGCCGTGCTGCGGGGTGATGGTCCACCTGACGTGCTCGAGGTGACGATGGCTTTGGGAGTAGAGATGCTGGCCGTGGCCGGGGTCGAGTCCGATCCAGAGAGGGCCCGGCATCGATTGCAAAAGACGATCGACGATGGTGCGGCACTTGACCTGTTCGGTCGGGTCGTGGAAGCCCAGGG
>JBOGEW010000164.1:0-2391 GCA_050742075.1 Acidimicrobiia bacterium | reverse complement strand
ACTGTCGCCTTCGGAAGATCGCAACGATGATGGCGAGGCCCACCACCACCTCGGCGACCGCGACGACCAGCACGAAAAAGACCGCCAATTGGCCGTCAAGGCTCCCTACGGCCCTCCCGGCGGCGATGAAGGTGAGATTTACCGCGTTGAGCATCAACTCGATGCACATGAACATGACCAGGGCGTTGCGCCGGATGAGGATGCCGAGGGCCCCGATCACGAAAAGCAGCGCCGCCAGGGTCATGTACCAGCCCGGAGTCACCACCAGGCTCACGAACCCGTCTCCTTTTCAACCCGGCTGATGATCGGCCGTCGCGTCGAAGCCAAGGCGATGGCACCGGCGGCAGCAATCGTGAGGAGCAACGCCGTTGCTTCGAAGGCCAGCACCCAATCCGTGAACATCGGCTCGGCCAAGGCTTGCACCGTGCCGTTGGTGCGTTCGGCACTGGCGGGGGTGGTCACCAGAGGTACCCACGAGAAACGACCTCGGGCCACGAGGGCCACACCCAGGCCGACTGCGATCAGACCCAGTGCCAGTGCCAAACGCCGCTGGTGGGGAATGGTCTCGGCGGTGTTGTCGTTCTTGTCGACCCCGATCAACATGATCACGAAAAGGAAGAGCGTCATCACTGCCCCGGCGTAAACGATGACTTGCACTGCCGCTACGAAGTGAGCGAGCTGCATCACGTACAGCACCGCCATCGCGAACAGAGTGGCAAGCAGGCCCATCGCCGAATACACGGGATTGCGGGCCCTGATGACCGTCACCCCACCGGCCAGCGAGGCCGCGGCCATGAGTGAGAAAACGATCAGCTCAACCATGAGCCGGCACCGCCACTGTTAGGCGTCCCGCTCATCCTGAGTGGGCTCGGGCGCCCAGGACGCCGGGCCGGGGGTTCCCTGCCATCCCTGCACCCCCTCATAGGCGGCGACGCCACTGGAAGCCGTTGCCCGCAGCCATCCGTCGGCGGTGTCGAGCTCGGAGTGCCGAGCCAGCGGGTCGTTGGGAAACATATGCGGGACCGATCCGTCCGGCCTCATCAACAGTTCCTGTCGGGTATAGATGGCGTCGCCCCGGTTGGCAGTCGACATCTCGAAAAGATGGGTCATCGTGATCGCCTCGGTGGGGCAGGCTTCGACGCAGAGCCCACAGAAGATGCAACGAAGCATGTTGATCTCGTACACGTAGCCGTAGCGCTCCCCCGGGCTGACCGGATTGTCGGGGGGGTTGTCGCGACCTCGAACGTAGATGCAGCGTGCCGGGCACGCTCCGGCGCAGAGCTCGCAACCGATGCATTTCTCCATCCCGTCCGGATAGCGATTGAGAACATGGCGACCGTGAAATCGCTGCGGCTTCTGACGGAATTCTTGGGGGTACTTGGTGGTGACCAGACCATCACCGAAGACAGTCTTGACCATCACCATCCCCGTCACCCGTAATCCTTTGAGGAAAGCTCCCAGTCCTGACATCAAGCGCTCCAGGGAAGTCCGAATTGGCGAACCGAGATAGCCACGGTCGAGAGCACGAGCCACACCAGGGCGGCGGGGATCAGGCGTTTCCACCCGAGTTGCATCAGCTGGTCATACCGGAGTCGGGGCATGGTCGCCCTGATCCAGAAGAAGGCAAAGATGATGGCGTAGGTCTTGATCAGGAGCCAGATGGTGGGAAGAACCGCCGAGATCCAGGCCGGGATCTGGCCCTCGAAGGTGGGGCCATTCCACCCTCCGAGGAAGAGGGTGGCGCAAATGGCCGACATCGAGAAGATGTTGATGTATTCCGCCAGCTGATACATGGCAAAGCGCATTCCCGAGTACTCGGTGTGAAAGCCTCCCACCAACTCCTGTTCCGCCTCGACCAGGTCGAAGGGAGCGCGATTGGTCTCGGCGATGATCGCCAAAAAGAAGATGATGAAGGCCACAAACTGGGGAAAGAGGTTCCAGCGGGGGATGAACCCGAGGTAGGTCCCTGCCTGGCTCTCGACGATGCCAGCGAGGGAGAGCGTTCCGCCGGCTCGGGTCGATGAGAACATCACTACCGACACAATCGACAGACCGATCGCGGCCTCGTAGGAGATGGCCTGAGCCGTCGCCCGCACCCCACCCAGTAACGGATACTTCGAACCCGAAGACCAGCCCGCCAACACCACCGCATACACGGCCAGTGACGACATGGCGAGGATGAAGAGCACTCCGACGTTGAGGTCGGCGCCCTGGACGATTACCTCGCGACCTGCGATGGTGAAGGGTCTTCCGAAGGGAACCACCATGAAAAGGAGCAGGGCGGGGATCACGGCGAGGAACGGAGCGAGGACGAACATCCCGTACTCGACCTTGCTCGGATTGATCTGCTCCTTGAAGAAGAGCTTGAGCCCATCGGCGACCGTCTGCAGC
>JBOGEW010000163.1:0-11902 GCA_050742075.1 Acidimicrobiia bacterium | reverse complement strand
GTTCACCGCCATATGCTGGAGATAGGGCATAACACCCGGCCCGGTGAAGTCGAAGATGACGAAGGGGGAAAGGTCGACCATCCCCACCCGCTCGCGCATGGCCAGATGCTCACCGTTTTGGATCGGTGACCACCAGCGGCGGTCCCATTCATGCATCCGGTCTTCGACTGCGAACTCTTCGACCAGGCCGGCATTTGATTCATACCAATGGGGTCGCTCCCAGCCTCCGGCTTCGAAGTACACCGCACCCAAGGCCTGGGTCCGGGGATGGAAAGGAGCGACTCGTTTGTTGCGCTCGCTGGCCCACTGCTCGCGGGGATGGACGATGCCGTAGGTCTTGTTGAAATGCTCCGAACAGCGGGCGCGAACATAATGCTCGGTGCGGGCATAGGGGTAGAAGCGGGCGATATCGGAGGCGTGGGGGTCGAGTTCGGGGTAACCATGAGTCATCCACTCGGCCACTGCTCGCCCGGTGCCCGGACCCTCCTTGATCCAAATCGCCGCCGCCGACCAGAGGTTCTTCACCTCAACCGTCTCCCCGATCAAAGGCATGGCGTCAGCTGTCAGCGATAGGAGTCCGTTGATGGCGTACTTGACCTCGGCGGTGGAAAGAATCTCGGGCATCAGCTCGAGGGCGTCTTCCATTTGCTGGTCGAAGTCGTCGTCGGTGAAAGGCAACTCAGTGGGCGACAATCGTGCCTCGGCCAGCGAGGGGATCTCGTCGGGGTGATGGAAGATCGGGCGGTGGGCATAGGAGCCGACCTCCATCGAGCCGCCGGTCTGTCGTTCGTACATGAAGACATCCATGTCGCGCACGATGGGAAACGCCAGTTCCTTCCCCGAGTCCTGGAGGATGGGGATCGGGCCGACATCGATCATCTGATGGACGGCGGGGGTAAGGGGAATCGTGGCCCCGGCCATGCGGGCGATGCGCGGGCTCCAGACGCCGCAGGCAATCACGACATAGTCGGCCTCGATTCGACCCCGGTCGGTGACGACCGCCTGGATCCGGCCCCGCTCCGTCTCGAGATCCAGCACCTCGACGGCGGCGAAGGTCTGCAGGGCGCCGAGGCGTTGGGCGTTCTCACGAAAGATCGTCCCGGCGCGGAGCGAATCCACCGCCGAGACGGTGGGGTAGTAGGCACCTCCGAGGAGAATCTCCTCGTTGATGAAGGGGACCAACTCTTTGATCTCGGCCGGGCTGACCAGTTGCGCTGGCATGTCCCAGTTCTTGGCCGAGCCCATCCTCCGACGCAGCTCTTCCAAACGCTCGGGGGTGCGGGCGACCTCGATCCCACCACAAGTGACATTGACTCCCATCGCCTCGTACTGCCGTTGGCTATCGAGGGTCAACATCGCCATTTCCTTGTTGTGATCGACTGGGAAGATGAAGTTGGAGGCGTGGCCCGTCGATCCGCCGGGATTCGGAAGCGGTCCCTTGTCGATTTGGACCATGTCGCGCCAGCCCAGTTCGGCCAGATGGCCGACCACCGAGTTGCCGACAATTCCCGCCCCGATCACCACGACCCGGGCGCTTCCTGGCAGATCACTCATTTCACAACCTCTCACTCACAGAGCGAGAATGTAACCCGTCGCATGGAACGTCGTCATCTGCCATCGGTCGACCAGTTCGTCGCCGACCTGGGCGAGTGGCCCCTGCCGCGAGCAACGGTGGTCGACGTGGCCCGTTCAGTGATCGAGGGGGCCAGGCAGGGTCGGACCGAGGACCTTGCCTCGCTGGCTCGGGATCGGCTCGAAGGGATCCTGCTCGACCGTTTCCAACCGGTGATCAATGCCACCGGGGTCCTCCTCCACACCAACCTCGGACGAGCCCCGCTCGCACCCGAGGCGGCGGAGGCCGCGGAGCGGGTGGGGATCGGGTACTCCAACCTGGAACTCGACCTCAAGACCGGAGAACGCGGTCGCCGCTCTCCCTATCTCCTCGATCTGCTCGCCTCCTTGACCGGGGCAGAGGCGGCGCTCGTGGTCAACAACAATGCCGCCGCCTTGGTGCTGGTGCTGGCTGCTCTCGCCTCGGGCCGCGAGGTGGTCGTTTCGCGGGGAGAGCTGGTGGAGATTGGAGGCAGTTACCGGCTCCCCGAGGTGGTTGCCGCCGGGGGCGCCGTCCTCCGGGAGGTGGGAACCACCAACCGGACCCGGATCGATGATTACTCCTCGGCGGTTGGGGGCTCCACCGGATGTCTGCTCAAGGTCCATCCCTCCAACTTCCGGATCACCGGCTTTACCGAGGAGGTCACGGTTGGAGACCTTCGGGCCGTGAGCCAAGAGCACAACCTGCCGCTGGTCTTCGATGCTGGATCGGGGCTGCTTGATGAAACCGTTCCCTGGTTGAGCGGCCCGCCCCCAGCCTGGCTGGGCGACGAGCCCGGGATCAAACAGTCGATCCGGGCGGGAGCCGATTTGGTGCTCTTCTCCGGCGACAAGCTCTTCGGCGGTCCCCAGGCCGGAGTCATCGTTGGTCGCGCCGAGCTGGTCGCCCAGGCCCGGCGTCATCCTCTGGCCCGCGCGTTGCGGATCGATGGCTCGACGGGAGCGGCCCTGACTATCACTGCCGAGATCTATGCCAATGGGCGTGGGAGAGAGGTTCCGATCTGGAAGATGGCGTCGATGCCGTACCGAGCGCTCGAGCAGAGGCTGGAAAGCGTGCGAGTCGAGAGCGGAGTCCGAGGTGGGATTGAAGAATCGTCCTCGGTGCTGGGGGCAGGTTCGGGACCGGGATCGGCCATCCCTTCGCCGGTTCTGGTGATCGATGGCGATGCCTCCCGGGTCTTTCAATTGCTTCTGCAGGGAACTCCCGCCGTCCTCGCCCGCCGTGATGCCGGCCGGGTGATCCTCGACCTGAGGGCTGTTCCGGAATCGGAGGATCCCGCCCTCGCCCAAGCGCTCCGCGTGGCGTGCCAGTCGTAGCCACCGCCGGACACGTCGATCACGGCAAATCGGCCCTCATCGAGGCTCTCACCGGACGCGATCCGGATCGGCTCGAAGAAGAGAAGCGCCGCGGGCTCACCATCGACTTGGGGTTCGCCTGGATGGACCTGCCGAGCGGCCGCCGAGTCTCCTTCGTCGACGTCCCCGGTCATCGGCGGTTCATCGGGAACATGCTCGCCGGGGTGGGGCCGGTGGACGCGGCGTTGTTGGTGGTGGCGGCCGACGAGGGATGGATGCCCCAGACCGAAGAGCACCTCGCCATCTTGGATGCGCTGGGTGTTGAGTCTGCTGTGGTGGCCCTGACGAAGACCGATCGGGTCGATCGACACCAAGTTGACCTGCTGGCCACCGAAATCGGGGAGCGGGTTCGGGGCAGTGGGCTGGCGGGAGCACAAATAGTTCCGGTATCGGCCGTGGTCGGTGACGGGCTCGACACGCTGCGCCTCGCCCTCGACGACGTGCTTTCGGATCAACGCACGGAAAGCGATCAACCCAGGCCCCGATTGTGGATCGATCGGGCCTTTTCGATTGTCGGAGCGGGGACCGTCGTCACCGGCACCCTCACCGGTGGCCCATTACGGGTGGGGGAGATCGTCTCGATCTGGCCCAATCACCCCCAGGTTCGGGTGCGCGGTCTCCAAAGCAACGAGGCGATCGTGGAGCAGGCGGACCCGTCAAGCCGGGTGGCCGTCAACCTGGCAGGGGCTGAAAAGCGAGAGGTGAGCCGCGGCTCCTTGCTCACCTATCCAGAGTTGTTCCTACCCAGTCGGCGCTTCCTTGTTTCTTTGCAGCCCGCTCGCTACGAGGCCGAGCTGACCGATCGCGGTGCCTTCCTTCTCTACATTGGTACTCATTCCGGCTCGGCTCGCTTGAGCATCCTCGGCGAGGAACTAGCGCTGTTGGATTTGACGGCTCCGGTCTGGGTGCAAAGCGGTGACCGCTTCGTGATCCGGGACTCCGGCAGACAGGTGGTGGTCGCCGGTGGCAGGATTCTCGATCTTGACCCTCCGAAGCGTCGGGCTGCCTGCATCGCCCTGGGTCGTGAATTGTTGACCGCCCTAGACCGGGGATCCGACGGGATCGCCGAAGTGATGCTCGGGCATCGGGGACGGGCTCGGCTCGACACGCTCGCCGCCTACAGCGGCGGTGGGATCCCATCCTCGGGAGTCCAGGGCGAGGGTGAAGCCCTCTCGCCGGCAGAAGCCAGTCGCCTGGCGGCGGAGGCGGTCGAGGCGGTCGCGGCCTTCCGCACCGCCAGTCCTTTGGAGGAGGGGATGGCTCTTGGTCAGCTAGCGGCCGAGCTCGAGCTGACTCCCGGGCTGTTACGCGCTGTGCTGGCGACGACGGAGCTGCGGGTCGAGGGGTCGCTAGTGGTCGGCCACTCCCGAGCCGAGGAGCTATCCGATCTTCCCGAGTGGCGCCGGATCCGTGTCGCCCTGGAAGAGAGCGCTCTCTCGCCGCCATCAATCAAGGAGCTTGGCCTCGGTGGGCAGCTGTTGCGCGTTCTGACTCATCGAGGCTTGGTGGTGCGGGTGTCGGATGACTTTGTCTATCTGCCCGAGCGAATCGAGGGCTTGAAGGAGCTATTGCGATCTCTCCCCACCCCGTGGACCGTCAGCGACTTCCGACAGCAAGCCGGGATTAGCCGCAAGCATGCGGTGCCGCTGGTCGAGTGGTTCGATCGGGAGGGAGTCACCATCCGGCAAGGTGACCTGCGGCGAGCCAAGGGTTGAAACCGGCTGCAAAGGGTATTGCGTATCGTCCTATGATTTCCGCCTCGGAGGCGTCTTGGAACTGACCCGGCGTGATCTGCTGAAACTAGGAGCGCTGGCACCCGCCTGGTCTCCGCTCGGCTTCGATCTCCGCCCCGCGGCCTCGGTGATGTTGGATCTGAAGATCAGCCGCGCCGACGAGGTGCGTTCGGTCTGTCCCTACTGCGCGGTGGGCTGCTCGATGATCGCCTACGTCGGCGGCCGGGGCGAAACCCAGAGCTTCAACACCACCCCCCACCTGATCCACATCGAAGGAGACCCCGACAGCCCGGTCAACGGTGGCTCGCTCTGTCCCAAAGGGGCCGCCACCATGCAGCTGGCCCTGTCCCACGACCGCATCGAACACCCCATGTACCGGGCTCCGGGATCGGATCACTGGGAGCGAATCTCCTGGGAGGACGCCCTCGATCGCTTGGCTCGCAATATGAAGACGGCCCGCGACGAACGTTTCGTCGCCGTCGACGCCGAGGGCAACACCGTCAATCGCAATGAGGGCTTCGCCTGGGGAGGTGGCGCCACCATCACCAACGAAGAGGGATACCTCATCACCAAGGTTATGCGGACATTGGGGGTGGTGGGCCTCGAGCAACAGGCCCGTCTCTGACACGGCCCCACGGTGGTCAGTTTGGCCGCCACGTTTGGACGGGGGGCGATGACCAATCATTGGGTCGATTTCAAGAACTCCGACGTCTTCTTGGTCATCGGCGCCAATCCGGCCGAGAACCACCCCTGCGGCTGGAAGTGGGCCTTTCATGCCCGCGACCACCGGGGGGCGCGGATCATCCATGTCGACCCCCGGTTCACCCGTACCTCGGCGACCGCCGATAAATGGGTGGCGATCCGGGCGGGCTCAGATGTGGCGTTCTTCGGGGGAATGATCAAGCACATCCTCGACAACGAGCTCTATCACGACGAGTACGTCAAACTGCACACCAACGCCTCTTTCATCGTCGCCGACGGTTACGCCTTTACCGAGGGACTCTTCTCCGGCTACGACGAGGCCACCCGAACCTACGACCCCACCACCTGGGATTACGAGCGGGAGTCTCCACCTGCTGGAGACGATGCGGGCGGTCCTACCCAAATCGAGGGCTTTGCTCGACGCGATCCCACTCTGCGCCATCCCCGCAGCGTCTTTCAGCTGCTCAAGGAGCACTACGCCCGCTACAGCCCCGAGGTGGTGGAGGAAGTGACGGGAATACCCGCAGCCGACTTCATCGCCATTGCCGACGAGTTCGGAGCCACGGGAGTGCGCGAAAGGGTGGGGAACATCGTCTATGCCGTCGGTCTGACCCATCACACCCAGGGCTCACAGATGATCCGCGCCGCGGCCATGGTGCAGCTGTTGTTGGGGAACATGGGTCGACCGGGCGGGGGGATGAATGCCGAACGGGGTCACGCCAACATCCAGGGCAACACCGACAACGCCCAATCGTGGGAAATCCTCCCCGGCTACCTGGCCATTCCGCGGCCGGGCACCGACACCATCGACCAATACGTCGACTCCTCGGCGCTTACTCAGCTCGACCCCAACGCCATCAACTACTTCGGCTCCAACTACCGCAAGTTTCTCGTCAGCCTGCTCAAGGCTTGGTACGGCGATTCGGCCACCGCCGGTAACGAATACCGCTTCGACTATCTGCCCAAGCCGGGCAAGAACTGGTCGTGGATGACGTTTTACGCCGAGGCACTGGCGGGTCGCCTC
The DNA here is from genome assembly GCA_050742075.1 of Acidimicrobiia bacterium. GTDB lineage: Bacteria > Actinomycetota > Acidimicrobiia > Spongiisociales > ZC4RG35 > JACCTH01. Next base: position 5,476 of record JBOGEW010000163.1, on the reverse strand, counting down.
CACGGGCTCTTCAACAGCGGCATGTCGAGTGTCAACATCGGGCCCGATTCCAATCGGGTGATCGAGGCGCTCTCCAAACTCAAGTGGCTGGTGGTGATGGATCCATTCCCGACGGCCTCGTCGGAGTTCTGGCACGGCGACGGTATCGACCCGGCCCAAGTTGGCACCGAGGTCTTCTTTCTTCCCACCACCCACTGGATCGAGAAAGCAGGGGCGTTCGTGAACTCCGGTCGCTGGACCCAGTGGAAGCACGCGGCACTGCCTGCCGCCGGTGAAATCAAAGACGACACCTACATCCTCGCCCAGCTTTTTTTGCGGCTACGCCAGCTTTATCAGGAGGACGGAGGAGCATTCCCCGACCCGATTCGAGACCTGACCTGGGATTACTCGAATCAAGACAACCCTCCGCTGGAGGAGGTGTCGCGGGAGATCAACGGCCGCGATCTTGCAACCGGACTGCAGCTTCCCAGCTTCAACGATGCCCAGGACAATGGCACCACAGCCATCGGCAATTGGCTCTACACCGGCTCATGGACCGAAGAGGGCAACATGATGGATCGGCGCGGGACCGACGACCCCACCGGCCTCGGCTTCTATCACAACTGGGCGTGGTCGTGGCCGGCCAATCGTCGGGTCATGTACAACCGGGCGTCGGCGGACGCCGAAGGCAGAGCCTGGGACCCATCCCGTCCGGGCATCACCTGGAACGGACAGGCCTGGGAGGGAGATGTCCCCGACTTCACCCCCGACTCTCCTCCCGCAGAGCGAAAGGGCGCCTTCATCATGACCGGGGAGGGCGTCGCTCGGCTCTTCGCCCCCGGAAGCCTGATGGGGGATGGGCCCCTCCCCGAGCATTACGAACCCGTCGAGTCCCCGGTCGACAACTTGCTCAATCCTGTCCGGCGCGTTCCCACGACGATCATCTACGAAGGAGTGGCTGCCAGCTTTGCGGAGGATGACCGCGAGTTTCCCTACGTGGCAACCACATACCGGGTCACCGAACATGAACACTTCGTCACCCAGTACGTGCCCTACCTGGTCGAGGCGATGCCCGATTTCTTTATCGAGTTGCCGCGGGAGCTTGCGGCGGAAAAGGGAATCAGCGACCTCGATCAAGTCCGGGTGAGGTCGAAACGGGGCGAAGTGCAAGGGGTGGCCCTGGTGACGAAGCGCATGCGGCCGCTCCGGCTGGGGGCCAAGGTGGTCTACCAGGTCGGGATCCCGGTCCACTGGCACGCTACCGGCGGGCGCGGGAAGGGCAATTCGGCACAGATGGTCAACCTGCTCACCCCTTACGTCGGCGACGGGTCCACCGCTACTCCCGAATTCAAGGCCTTCCTGGTGGATGTCGAGCGGGCATAGGAATGACCACCACCAATCTCGGCCTGACCGTGCGGCGAGAGTCCGCCACGCCCGCCTCTGGGACCAACATCCGCCGCGACCACTCGACCCCGGCCCTCGAAGTCTCGAAACTCGTCGACATCGATCTCTGCATCGGTTGCAAGGCCTGCGAGGTGGCGTGCAAGGAGTGGAACGACCTGGAAGTCGAGGAGACCCATCTCTTTTCTGGCTACCAGAGTCACCCCGACCTGACCGCCAACACCTGGGACTTGATGCGGTTCAACGAGGTCGACCTGAAAAATGGCGCGTTGGCCTGGTTGATCCGCAAGGACTCCTGTCTCCACTGCGGTGAACCCGGTTGCTTGCTCGCCTGTCCTGCCCCGGGAGCGATCGTCCAATACGAGAACGGAATCGTCGACTTCAACCAGGCGAACTGCATCGGCTGCCAGTACTGCATTGCCGGATGCCCCTTCGACATCCCTCGTTTCGATACGGTGACCAAGAAGGTCTACAAATGCACCCTCTGTATCGATCGAGTGGGAAATGGCCTGACGCCAGCCTGCGTCAAGGCCTGTCCCACCGGGGCGATCCGCTTTGGCACCAAAGACGACATGCTCGCCTATGGGGAAGAGAAGGTTGCCAAGCTCAAGGCACGAGGTTTCGAGAATGCCCTGCTTTACGACCCCTCGGGGGTTGGCGGCCTCCACATGATGTACGTCGTTCCCCGCGGCGAGATGCTGGAAGAGTACGGGCTTCCGGTCGGTCCCACCGTTACCGCCCCGACGAGTTTTCCGCCGCTGATGGGTGCCCTCCGCAAGGTGGGCTCCACTGCCAGCTGGGTTGGCCTCCTGGCGGTCGCGGTCTACTTCCTCAAGACCGGACGCCTGCATCCTCCGCCCGAGGCGGAGGCCGTGGCGGAGGCGTACGAAAAGGCGGAGCGACATGGCTGATATCGCTACCGCCGAAGAGCGCGCTCGTGATCACGACCCGCGGCTGATCATCCGCCATACCTTCGGTATCCGACTGGTGCATTGGTGGACCACCTTGACGTTCCTCTATCTCCTGCTGTCGGGTTTTTCCCTCGGCTATCCGCGGCTGGCCTGGCTGCTCGACATCATGGGTGGTGGCCAAAGCGTGCGTTTCATGCATCCCTGGATCGGCCTCGGCTTCGTCGTCGGTCTGGGCTTCATGCTGGTGATGTGGTTCAACACGATGACGATTCAGCATGTCGATCGGCATTGGTTCCGGCAGCTGGGCACGTACATTCGCAAGGGTCATGTCGACAACGACACCGACAAGTTCAACGGCGGTCAGAAGGGCTACTACTGGTTTTCGGTGGTCAACGGGGCACTACTGCTCCTCACCGGGATTCCGCTCTGGTTCCCGCAGTTGTTGACCCGGGAGTTGAACCTGATTGCCCGCTTCACTCACCACGGCCTCTTCCTGCTGGCGGCTGGATTTCTGGTTGTTCATGTCTACCTATCGACTGCTGCTTTTCCGGGAACGTTCCGCTCGATGACGTCGGGCACGGTGGAACGTGCTTGGGCGGCCTTTCACCATCCCCGCTGGTTCCGGCGGATGGACCGCCCGTGATCGGAAAACGAACCGGGGGTCCGAGTGATTTCGTTGGACGTCTGGCGCGATTGCGACAGATTGATTGGCAATCGGTTGGTTTGGACGCGTTCGGTTTCTATGAGGCGGTGCTCTCCTATCAAGCCCAGAGAAGCACCTGCCCCGAGGTAACCGAGGCGGTGGAGCGGCTCGCGTCGACAGAGGAGAGCGGCTTCTCCTTTTCGGCAGAAAGCGAGATCGATGCGCTGTTGTTAGAGGTCCAGGCGGCGATCTCCCAGCTGGCCGAGGCCGCGCCGGGTGTTTTGGCGGAAAAGGGACGGGATTTGGTCGATGAACCCGATCAACTGGCGGCCGGGCTCGGTTCCTGGCTCGAAAGGGAGAGCGTCGGGGCGCCGGCGTCGATGTGGTTTCAGCTGGCCAGCGCACCCATCTTCGAAGCGCTGGCGAGGTCGAGAAATGGGTCTGAGGAATGGACCAAGGCAACCTGTCCTGTCTGTCGTGGGCTTCCGCAGGTTTCTGCGATCGTCGAAGAGTCGGGGGAGTTCATGCACGGCGCACCTCGCTATTTGATTTGTTCTCGATGTGCCTATTGGTGGCGTTTTACCCGAGCGGTATGCCCATCGTGCGGCGAGCACGATCCCAAAAGACTGAGTACGTTCCGGGCTGATGCATGGCCGTGGGCCCGGCTCGATAGCTGCGAGTCCTGCCGTTCGTACATCAAGATGTTTGACCTTCGCGAACCGGGAGGGATCGCGGTGGTTCCGCTGGTTGACGACCTGACGACCTTGTCCCTCGACTTGTGGGCCCAAACTCAAGATCTGAGACGAGCAGCCCCGACGTTCGTGGGGATCTGACGTTCCCTCTCCTGGAGGAGCGACGAAAAGTCGGGGAGCCTTGGTAGTCGCCCGCTGCTGAGGCTTGTCTCGTAACGGCGTATCCTTTTCCACGGAGGCGTCCGAGCGCCTGGTGGGCTCCTCGGTCTTCAAAACCGATGAGGGGCCTCAGGGTCCCTGGCGGGTTCGATTCCCGTCCGCCTCCGCCCGACATCGAGAGAGGAAGCTAAATGGGGTCGCTGCTCGTTCACGTTACGCACGGTCCGGAGGCACCGACCAGGGCGGCCTTGGCCTGCTTGGTCGCTCTGACCGCCGTCGACGAGGGTCACGATGTGACAATGTTCTTCGCCGGCGATGCGGCGCATCTGATGAAGGATTCAGTTATCGAATCGACCGCCGGCATTGGGACGGGAGCGCTGGCCGATCATGTCCCCAATCTGGTGGCGAAGGGCGTGCCGATTTACGTCTCGAAGATGTCGGCCAACGCTCGAGAGATAACCGAGGCTGACATTGCTTCGAAGAACGCCACCTTCGCTTCGCCGGCCAAGCTGGTCGAGCTGACTTTCGCCGCCGATCGGATCCTCACCTACTGACGAAAGAGATTCTCGGCTCGCCAGCGGTGATCCCGCCGATGATCGCGGCCGTCATGCATCCCGCCTCGAGGAGGTCGGCCACAAGGTCCTCGGTCTGCTCGGGGTGCACGGCGATGAGCAGGCCTCCCGAGGTCTGGGCATCGGCCAAAACTCTTAGCAGGCTTTGGTTGGGTTCTTCGCCGGCGATGAAAGGGCGGAGCGATTTCAGGTTGCGCTGACTTCCTCCCGGATAGTGGGCTGCCACCAGATCGATGACTCCATCGAGGAGCGGCATCGCCTCCGGATCGATGACCGCGGCGACGTCGGAGGCCAAGAGCATTTCCCGCAGGTGTCCCAGGAGGCCAAATCCGGTGATGTCAGTGGCAGCGTGGACCTGGTGGTCGATCATCGGTCGCACCGTTCGGTCGTTGAGGGTGGTCATCAAGGCGACCGCTTGCTTCGCCAAGGCCGGCGGGCACGAATCACTCTTCATGGCGGTGGTGGCGATGCCGGTGCCAAGCGGTTTGGTCAACACCAGCTGATCGCCCGGCTGGGCGCCGGCGTTGGTGATGGCATCGACCACAGTGCCTGCGACGGAGAATCCATATTTGGGTTCGGCGTCGTCGATCGAGTGGCCGCCGATGATGGTGGTTCCCGCCTCGGCCATCACGTCTGCCCCTCCTCGAACGACCTCGCCGAGGAGCTCGAAGGGGAGAGTGTCTCGGGGCCAAGCCACGATCTGGAGGGCGGTGAGGGGTCGACCCCCCATGGCGTAGATGTCAGACAGGGCATTGGCGGCCGCGATCTGGCCCCAGGTGTAGGCGTCGTCGACAATGGGGGTGAAGAAGTCGACCGTCTGCACCAGGAGATCCCCGGATGGGAGCCGCCAGACCGAAGCGTCGTCGGAAGTGGATAGGCCCACCACCAGGTCGGGTGCGTCCAGCGCGGCGTGGGATCGGAGGGGGTCGATAATGGAGGCGAGCTCGTCGGGAGAGAGCTTGCAGCCGCATCCGGCCCCGTGCGAGAAAGCGGTTAACCGGGTTGGCTGCACGATGGCCACGCTAACGGTACTCGGCTAGTGTTCCGCTCTGTAGCACCGTCCCATATCGTGGAACAGAACCCCCATGGCTGAGGAAGAACTCGATCTCAACTCGCTCG
>JBOGEW010000162.1:0-9708 GCA_050742075.1 Acidimicrobiia bacterium | reverse complement strand
CAAGATAAACGCTACCCACGGAGCGTGTCGGGAAAACGTAGAGAGGCGGCTTCAGACCTTCCGGCGTATTAGGAAGAGCTCGTCGTTCCACCAGATGCGGCCGTACTTTTCCATGACCGCTCTCGTCGCATCGAGATAAAGGCCCGTACTCATCGCTTCGGCCAGCCTGGTCTCGTCGATCTGCGCCACATAAGTGGCCGCATTCCAGGCGGCCACCACAGACGAAGTCCCGATGTGTGCTGCCTCCTCCGATGGCATGGTGTGAAGCGAGAATCGAAAGATCGCTTCCTCGTCGCTCAGTACCGGGAATGTCAGGTCGGAATGAGAGTCGAGTTGGCGAGCCGCCTCGGTAACAACATCGGCTCCGGTGTGAGAGAAGGGCTGTTCGTCGGGCCAGACCCCGCGGATAATCTCCATTCCTGGGTCGTCACCGGCCGCCTGCACGCCGATTAGCAATCCCCCGCTCCCCAGCGCCTTGGCGAGCGGGGCCACAACGAGTGTCACCTTGCGCTCGACGGGAGTCCGCGCTCGGTATGCCTGGGAGGCGATTACCAGGTCGTAGCTGATCCTCCCACCGCGTTGGGGGATCAGAGGCTCCAGCAGGAAGCGATGGTCCTGGCGATAGAGGACCAGAGCCGCCGGATGGACATTGATCGGATTGCCCGTCTTTTCGCTGGTAGTTATTTGCCAGTCAGCCGCCAATTGCGGAAAGAGCTCTGAGATTTGCTCACCGAACTCAGCGCTAGTGGTTCCAGCCAAGGCGACCTCCCGCCAACGACCCGAGGACCCAACGTTCAGATCGGGGGCATCGGAAAAATGAAGGTTGGTGACCACCACCACCATCTCTGGATGCTCCAAGAAGCGATCCGGGAGTCGGGCGATTCCCTGGCGAACATCCTCGATCGAGATCTCTTTCGCCACCACCAGCCAGGGCACATAGGTCCAGCGCCGATGAAGACGCCGCATGAGGTTGGCAAGAAGGGCACCGTCTCCCATTCCGGCGTCAAAGATCCTCAAACCCGGCTGAGTCAGCGCCAGAGTCTCGGCCTCCTTGGCAATGCGATCGGCGATCACCACCTTCTCGTCCGTGGCGTTGACGAACATCGTGTAGGCCGCCCGGGTGTCGAAGAAGCGAGCCATGTGCTCTCAGGCGATCGGGAGAACCTGAAAACCGGCCCCGTCGACGGTCACTATCACCGCCGGAGCATCGAGGCCGGCGAGGGCGGCAACGATCTCATCGGCCCGAGCCTGGTCGACGACCCCGACTCCATCGGTTCGACGGAGAAAACGCATCTTCTCGATCAACTGCGGAAGCGGCCCGGGATCGCTCGCCACCAATGTCACGGTCCGGTTGCCGATGGCTTTCACCGGCGCCACGGAAGGCGTAGCCACCTCGGTGTCTGCGACCGCCGGTGGCCCCTCCCGGCGCAGTTTGACGACGTGCCAGGTGAGGGCCCCGGCCACCACGACGGTCGGGATTCCCCAGGAGAGCGGCTCGACAAGGTCAGAGGTGTCGCCCGAAAGAGCGGCTCGCAGGAGGACGAATAACACCGTGATGAGAGCGATAGCGCCGGTGACCGCCGAACTGAAAAAGAGGAACAACAGCGCCGCCCGTCGAGACGGCGAGCGGGGTTCGTCGAGGTTCAGGACGTTGCCCCAATAGCGAACCGTCAGGGCACCGGTTACCAGAAGGCTCACTATCGCCGCGATGAACGATCGCCCTTCGTCATCGATCAGCGTGGTCGAACCCAGGGTTGAGAACACCAGCCCGGCGAGAAAGATGAGGGAGCCAGCGAACCCCACGAGCGAACTCGCCCCGAATAGATACTCCACCGCCCTCACCGGCTCTGTACGGGCTCGACCCAGAATCGGGCGGTGGTGCCAATAGGCCACCAGTCCGACGACGAAGCTGGTCAGCAGCCCGGGAACGGCGTCGAGGGCCTCGGTATCTTCCAGGTTGAGAACGAGAACCACCCCGAGATAGAGGAGGGCGATGAAGGCACCAACGGCAGTGAACCAGGCGATCAAGGCGATGGCCCCGGCGTAGATGTCTCGCAGAAGACCTGACCGCCGCGCCATCCTTTGCAGCCAGAAGTAGACGAACAACGGCCCACCGATGACGAGGAGCACCGCGGCCCATTTCAGATCGACGTAGAGAGGATTGGCTCCGAGGAGAACCGTCTCGCCTTCGAGCAGCGTGGAAAGGCTGCCGTGCACCGCGAAGCTGACGCCGGCGATGGTGAGCCCCAGGCCAACCAACGATCCCCAAAGCAGGCGGATCTCATCGAGTTCGTCGCTCTTCCCGCGCCAGCGCTCGAGTAGCCACCACAGAGCGCCGAAGGTCAGTAACTGGGCAACTGCCGAGGAGTGGTATTCGGCGAGGTCAAGAGCGAAGGCCAGCAGTTGGATCACTGCGACCACCACCACCGATAGGGCGATGGCGATCGAGACCGCCAGATAGAGACCACGTCCGGCGCTGGGGGCAGTCCCTCGACGGCGTTCGAAGGCGATCCACACCGAGGCCCACACCGCTCCCGAGACGATCAGGGTCGAAAGGGTCAACGCAATGTCCCCCGGGTCCCTGAAGAGAACCCCAGCGCCGGGAAGGATCGACTCGACCAGGGAGGAGAAAGAAGTGGTGGCCAAAATCGTGGCGATGACCAATATCAGATAGGAAACGATCTCGGCCACGGAGTTGCCCGCCCCGGTTCGGGGCCGACGGGCGACGAGCACCAGAGGCAAAGCAATGACCGCGGCGACGATGACGAGAAGGAGGAAGACGACAGTCATTTCTAAATCCCCGAGCAGTAGATGAAGTACGGCAGCTCGTCGATGAAGAGGGAACCCGCCTCGCGAACCAGCGTGAAGCGCATTTCGGTTTCGTACCGGTAAGGCTCAAACCCGTCACTCGCTTCGGTCACCGTGACGTCGAGGTCGACGATTACGGTCTGACCGGCTTCGGTTACATCATCGATGACGATACGGGTCGCCTCGGTGCGGTCGCGAACGAGATCGGCGGGAGTGCACTCATCCCTCGACTCTTCCGACAATAAGGCATGGGCGGCGTCGTAGTTCTCGTCGTTGAGGGCCAGGAGAAATGCTTGCACAGTGCCTTCGGGAGTGTCGCGGGAAAACTGCTCAACCGGGCGGACCGCGTTGACTACGGCGGCCGCCACCACTAGGGCCGCCACGATCACCCCCACGACGACCCCGAGGCGAAGGCCGGTGCGAGCTGCGGGCTCAGTGCTTGTCATAGGATCAGGTTGGCCGGGCGGTCGGGGACGTGCAATCCGGTAACACCCTGAATGGCAGCAAACCGCGGGCTATTTTCCGCGGAAACCGCAGCGCCATGCATTAGGTTTCGTTGGGGCCGACCCCGGCCTGGCAGAACCCGAGGATCTCCTCAGCGAGTTGGTGTCGGTCGAGGCGGCCGCCGGGGCGGTACCACCGCTCGACCGCGTTCAGCACCGACAAGATCATGATGGCGGCGGTGGTCGGATCGAGGTCGGCCCGGAACGAACCATCCTTGGTGCCGGCCAGCAAGACCCGTCGGTACGCAGCCTCGTACTTGTCCCGCGCGGCAAGCACACGCCGGCGGTGGGCCTCCTCGAGAGCATCTGCTTCATAGAGAAAGGTGCGGGCCTCGTCGATGTGGTCCAAGACGACATCGAGGTGGCCCTCCACCAGGGCGGCCAACTGTTGTGCTCCCGAGCCTCCTTCGCGTTCAGCCCGATCGGCAGCCGCCTGAAAGAGGGCGCCTCCCTGCTCGACCACCTCGACCAGCAAATCCGCCTTCGAGGCGATGTGGCTGTAGAGGGAGGAACCGAGCAGGCCCACTTCGCGGGCCAAATCGCGCATCGAGGTTCCGTGATAACCGCGGGAAGCGAACAATCGACCGGCGGCCCGGACGACGTCCTGGCGGGTGCGAGATCGAGTGACCGTCATACGTCGTAGTCCACGGCGACGGCATCGGTCAGAGGATGGGCTTGACAGGTAAGGACGTATCCGGCCTCGACTTCGGAGTCGACAAGCGCCCAGTTCCTCTCCATCGCTACTTCCCCCTCGACCATCCGGGCCTTACAGCTCGCACACATGCCTCCCTTGCAGGAGTAGGGCAGTTCGGGACGAACGCGCAGGGCGGCGTCGAGGATCGACGTTTCTGGCCGCATCCGGGTCGTACTCCGGCGGCCGTCGAGGGTGAGCTCGAGGGCGATCGTGCCCTCCACTGATTCCGGTTCGGCGGGGAGAGTATTGAGGTCGAGAGGGCCGGCGAAAAAGAGCTCGTCGTGGACAAGGCGGGGCGCGGCGCCGCGATCTTCCAGCAACTGGCGAGCGCTCATCACCATCTCGAAAGGTCCGCAGAGAAACCACTCTTCGGGTTGGTCCGGACCGACCACCCGGTCGAGAAGTTCGGTGAGTCGCGTGCGGTCGAGCCGGCCGGTGAAGAGCGATGTCACCCCGCTCTCGCGGCTGAGGACGTGGATCAGATGGAGTCGCGCCGGGAAGCGGTCCTTCAGACCCTCGAGCTCGTCGAGGAACATCACGCTGTCGGCTCCGCGGTTGCCGAAGATGACGGTGAAGCGGCAACCGGGTTCCGATTCGAGAAAAGTCGAAACGAGCGAGAGAACAGGGGTGATGCCGCTTCCGACCGCGATCGCCCCGTAGTGAATGGGACGGGGTTCGGTGGTGAACTCGCCTACCGGCGACATGACCTCCAGCTCGACACCGGGCCGAAGCCTCGAGTTCGCCCAGGTCGAAAACGCACCGCCGGGGAGCTGCTTTACCCCGATCCGGAGATCACCGCGATTGGCGTTGGCGCAAATCGAGTAGCTCCGGCGGACGTCGGCGCCGTCGATGTCGGCTCGCACCGTGACGTGCTGGCCCGGCAAATAGGAGTAAGAGCCAGCCAGTTCGTGAGGGACTTCGAAGGTGATGGCAACTGCCTCGTCGGTGAGACGTTCGACCTCCGCCACCTTTAGGCGATGGAAACCGCCGGCACTCATCGCAGTTGCTTGAAGTGATCGAACGGCTCTCCACAAGAACCACAAACCAGCAACGCCTTGCAGGCGGTCGAGCCGAACTCGCTGACCATGCGGGGAGAGGCAGCTGCGCAGCGAGGGCACAGGACACTCGCGGACGGCGCCGGGGGCGCAATGCCGTTGCTCGACAGGAGTTGACGACCCCGGGCGGTGATGTCGTCTGTCGTCCAGGCAGGATCGAGGACCGTTCGCACCACCGCTGCGAACCCTCCGTCCTCGAGAGCCTCGCTGATATCCGACCTGATGGCGTCTATCGCCGGACATCCGGAATAGGTGGGAGTGATGGTCACCGTCACCAGGTGGTCCTCGATCTCGATGGAGCGCACGATCCCGAGATCGACAATCGAGAGGAACGGGAGCTCGGGGTCGCACACCCGAGCGACGATCGCCACCGGATCGGCCCTCGTTCCGATCACCATTTCGCACCGGGATGGGACCGAGCCATCCATTGCATGTCGGCGAGGATGTGACCCAGGTTTTCGGTGTGGAGTCCGTCGCGTCCGCCACGGCGAGGAAAGGACGAAGGAGAGAGGTCGAGGCCGGCATCGGCGAGGACCGGTCGAAGCCGGCTGTCGAAGCTCGGACGCAGGTCGGGAAAGCCGTCGAACATCTCGTCGACGAAGCGGCTCATGGCGTCGAGGCCGGCTTGCATCCGGCGATGGCTCTCGTCCGTGCCGGCGCCGAGCCGCTCGGCCCAGGTCGAGGAGTGCCGCCAGTGGTAACGAGCCTCCAGTACGGCCTTAGCCGCAACTCCGGCCACTACCGGGTTTGCATCCGAACTGAGTCGCTCCCAGAGATCAACCTGGAAGCAGTCGATCAGGAGCTGGCGAGCAATGGTCTGGCCGAAGTCGCCATTGGGCTGTTCGCAGATCAACAGGTTGCGAAATTCCCGCTCGTTCCGATTCATGGCGAGGTCGTCCTCAGTTCGTCCCTCACCTTCGAGTGCCCCGTAGTGGGCGAGGAGGGCACGGGCCACTCCGAGGTGATCGAGAGCGATGTTGCCGAGAGCAAGATCGAGTTCGAGATCAGGGGCGGAAGCGACCCAGCTCGAGAGTTGCTGGGCAAGGATCAGGTTGTCATCGGCGTGCCCGAGGATGGCGCCCAGGATCGCGCCCCCCTCCCCGCCTGTTTCTCCCCCCGGCGAGCGAAGCGAGCGTTGGGGGGAGTGGCCCGAAGGGCCGAGGGGGGTGGCGCCCCCCTCCTCGCCTGCGGGGGGCGAGACGGGGGTGCTCACATCTGCCCGACTTCGTCGGGAATGTCGTAGTGGGTGGCGTGGCGGTAGGGCTTGTCGATTGAGCCGAAGAAGGCGGGAGCTTCGTCGGGATCGGAGGCAACGATGTCAGCGGACGCCACGGCCCAGATGCTCACGCCTTCCACCCTCCGGGTGTACACGTCGCGGGCGGCGAGCAGGGCTGACTCGGCATCGGAGGCATGGAGGCTGCCGACGTGAACGTGGGAGAGCCCCCGCTTCTGGCGAATGAAGACCTCCCACAATGGCCACACCGATTCGGCCTGACGACCGACCTCGGCTTCCGCATCGCCCGCGACCTTCGGCACCGAGTAAGTCATGCCCCGCCTTCATCCCGTTCGCGTTTTCCATAAGCGGCTGCGGCCTCACGAACCCAGGCGCCTTCTTCCCAGGCCCGACGCTTGTGCTCGATCCGCTCCTGATTCATCGGCCCATGTCCCTTCACCACTGCCCAGAACTCGTCCCAGTCGATCGGCCCGAAGTCGTAGTGCTGGCGGTCCTCGTTCCACCACAGGTCCGGGTCGGGAATGACGAGGCCCAGATAGTCGGCCTGGGGAACGGTCATGTCGACGAACTGCTGACGAAGGTCATCGTTCGAAACGCGCTTGATCTTCCACTCGATCGATTGCTCGGAGAGAGTTGATTCCGAGTCGTGCGGACCAAACATCATCAGCGAGGGCCACCACCAGCGATTGAGAGCGTCCTGGGCCATCGCCTTCTGTTCGGCGGTGCCCTGGCTGAGAGCGATCATGATCTCGAAGCCTTGGCGCTGGTGAAAGGACTCCTCGAGGCAGATCTTCACCATCGCCCGCGCATACGGTCCGTATGAGCACCGTTTGAGCATGACCTGGTTGGTGATGGCCGCCCCGTCGACCAGCCAGCCGATCGCACCCATGTCGGCCCACGACAAGGTGGGGTAGTTGAAGATCGACGAATACTTCTGGCGGCCGGTATGCAGGAGGTCCATCAATTGGTCGCGGGTCACCCCGAGCGTCTCAGCGGCCGAGTAGAGGTAGAGGCCGTGGCCGGCTTCATCCTGAACCTTGGCGATGAGGATCGCCTTGCGACGGAGGGTGGGGGCCCGGCTGATCCAATTCCCTTCGGGTTGCATCCCGATGATCTCGGAGTGGGCGTGCTGGGCGATCTGGCGGATGAGCGTCTGGCGGTAAGCCTCGGGCATCCAGTCGGTCGGTTCGATCTTCTCCTCGGTTTCGAGCAAGGCTCGAAACCGGCCTTCGCCGTTGTCTGTTGTCACCGCTTTAGTCTAAACGAACGATCGTTCGTTAGTCAACCCGGCGATCGACCACCTGGGCCTGGCTAATGCGGCCGAGGGGACCACCGATGTCGAAGACCAGGGTGTCGGCCATACCGATCCCAGATCGATGCTGGCGGGCGACCGACTGCATCCCCACCCATTCCCCCACCGGGAGGCGGTGGGAGTAGAGAGTGATGTCGGGGTTGATATAAATCCATTCCCGGGGGTCGAGACTCTGGGAGTTCCCGTTCGACATGTCGGCGATCGTGGCCAGCCGGACGAACGGGCTCAGCTCCTCTCCCTCCACCACTGGGAATTTGAGACGAAACCATGAGGTCCCCGGTCCATAGGACAGAAAGCTGTCGTCGACTGTCCGCACCTCGATCGCTGCGTAGTGAAAGCGGGGCAACCCCTCCCGCGGTCCGAACCGGTCCGACCACCGCATCGGTTCCAAATCATCGGGTGGCGGGGGATGCTCCCACTCCAAGATCAGCGGCTCCAGATCGAGTTCTGCCAGACGGATCTTGAGGGCTGAAACCCGACCCACTTCCAGGTCTCCGGCAAAGAGAACGGCGTCGACGACCTGGATCCGCTTCCCGTCTCTGCGGACGACGGTCTCGGTTCGGAGCGGCGACATCGGCACCGGCCGAAAGAGGTCGACCGTGAACCGGACCACCTGCATCGGCACTGCCGTTGGCACCAGATCGACCGCTCTCGCCAGGAGCCCGGCAGGAGGGCTGCCGTGCTGGGTCTTGTCGTCCCATCCTCCCCGCACCAATTCAGAGGGGAGAAAGAGGTCGCCGTCTCTCGTGAACAGAGCCTCAGTCATGAGCCGGACACCGTAACGCTCCCGGCACGGTGCTTTGAAGAATTGTCGCAATGAGATCCAGCAAGATGATGGCGCTGCTCTCAACCACCTATCTCGATGTGGCAGGGGCGGGCACGTGGGTCGCCGTCAGCCGAGATCTCGCGGCACGGCCGTTCGGGATCGTTTCGGGTCTCCCAGTCATCCAGAGCTTCGCGATCGGACTAGGAACTGCTCTCTCCGCGCCTCTGGCGCCTCTCCTCCTACTCATCGTGTTGAACGCATGGCTGCTTCGTTCAGGCGAACGGCGTCCAATTCAACTGATCATGATTCTCGCTGGGGGATTCTTGGTCGGGATGCTGGCGGAACCGATACTCGGTGAAGTCTTAGGCGGAGGCCACGACTTGGCAGTCACGATCCTCGTTGCTGCGAACGTCGTGGTTCCTCTGGCGATGCTCGCATACGGCCTCACCGCGTCTCCTAGGGTTGCCGGATGACGTGGTCCGGATGGCGCTGGCTCGCCTTTCTCCCGTTGCTCGGGGTGTTGGCGGCAGTGTTCGTGAATCTCATCGTGCTTCCTCTCAACGAGGAGACCTCAGCCGAAGTCGCCGCCGGGGTAATAGCCTTTCTATCTGCCGTGTCGTTCGCCTCGATTGGTGGCTACCTGGCTTTCAGGCTTCCTCGCAATTCCGTCGGTTGGTTGATGGCCGCCTACGGATTCATTTTCTCCCTCGTGCTCCTCGCAGAAACCGCGGCCGTTATCGGCACGGCCAGCGGGGCTCGGGAGTGGCTGGCGTGGTTCAGCAGTTGGGCCTGGGCGTTGACAGGGGCGGTCGTGACCATCTTGTTGCCCCTGTTGTTTCCTGACGGGAAGCTTCTCACGCGGCGCTGGACGTGGGTGCTGTGGACGCTGGCGTTGGCCCTTTTCCTGCTCTTTGTCGGTAATGGTTTTAACCCCGATTCGACGGCCCCGATCAGGAACCCGCTCGGACGTGCCGCTTGGCGCGCACCCCTCGAAGCCATCGCCTTCATCGGCTTTGTCACTTTTGCAGTCTGTATCGGAGCAGGAGTCGCCGCGGTGGTCACTCGCTTTCGTCGGTCGGACGGAGTGACCCGTCGACAGATGCAGGTTTTCGCCATTAGCGCTGTCACGATCGCCGTCGGAACCTTGATCGGCTATTCCGCTTACGAACTCGGCATGATCACGATCGCCCAACTGGTGCTGGCTTCGGTGTCGCTCTTTGTGCCTCTGGCCATCGGCATGGCGGTTCTGAAGTACCGCCTTTACGACCTCGGCCGTATCTTCAAGCGCACGGTCACATATTCAATCGTGGCAGCCGTGTTGCTAGGGGTATATGCA
>JBOGEW010000161.1:0-3475 GCA_050742075.1 Acidimicrobiia bacterium | reverse complement strand
GGGATGGGGTGGCGCAGCGACTCGACCAGTGTCCGCTCTACGACCCGGCGCTCGACCTCGCGATCGAGACCACCAATAGACGGGTCGCCGGCTACTCCTTGTTCTGGTTCGACCCGATCACAAAAGTGGGACTCGTCGAGCCGGTCAGAGTCGAGGAGGAGTTCTGGCGGCAAGGTCTCGCACGAGCGATGCTGTCCGAAGGAATCGATCGCCTTGTCACGAGAGGCAAGCCAGCGGGTCAAGATCTCCTACGAGACCGACGCCGCCGCCGCCCTGTACCAAGGTGTCGGTTCCGACCGACGTCCACGGCCACTATCGGGCGTTATCCAATTAGAGAGAGTCCTGCCCGAAAATAGAAGTCCCCCTCCGCCAGGCCAATCGGATTGACCGCCCGCGCCAACCGTAGAAAACTCGTCTCGATGAGCTATGGATGGTGGGTGTTCATTCACCTGGTGGGCGTGGTGGGCTTCGTGGCCGCCCACGGCACCTCAATGGCGGCAACCCTTCTCATGCGCCGCATCCGTGATCCGCAGCAGGTCTCCGGGATTCTCCAGCTCAGCGCCGCCACGGTGAGCGCCTTCTACATCTCGACCCTGGTGCTCTTGGTGGGCGGGATAGCTGCCGGGATCCGAGGCCGGTGGTTCTCCCAGGGTTGGATCTGGGTCTCGCTGGGCTTGCTTATCGCCGTCGGAGTCCTGATGTTTCCCATGGCTCGGGGTCACTTCCGGCGCGTCCGAATGGTCCTCGAGCTGATGGCGAGCGGAACCACGGTTTCCAGGGACGACTTCGCCCGGGTGCTCAACTCGGGCAACCCGGTCCTCACTGCCGGGACCGGGGTCGTTGCCCTGCTCTTTATCGTCTATCTGATGGTCATGAAGCCGTTTTGAGCGCCTATCGCCACATCCTGGTGGGGGCGCATGGGACGGCGACCTCGGCGGTGGCCGAGGAGGTCGCTGCCCGCCTAGCCAACCAACTCGGGGCGAACTTCACCCTCATCCACGTCGGCGACGACCCAGCGGCCGGCGCCGGAATCCTGGACGAAGCGGTGGAGCGAGCTCGGAAGTTGGGGGTCGAAGCCGAGACCGCCCACCTCCGCGGTGAGATCGCCCAGGAGATCATGACGGCCGCCAAGGAGCGGCTAGCCGATCTCCTGGTGATCGGCGACCACGGGATAGGGTCGGGGAATCGGTTCGCGATGGGGGGCATCCCCGACCAGGTGGCTCATGAGACTCCCATCGACATCTTGGTGGTGAGGACAAGCGATCCGCAGAGTCGGCCGCCGAGCTACCGAAGGGTATTGATCGGCACTGACGGGTCTCTAACCGCCCATCAGGCGGCGCGTCATGGTCATGCCCTGGCGCAGGCCCTCGGAGCCGCGGTCACCTTGATCTTCGTCGGGGATCCAATGATCGGAGACATCGTGCTTCGTGACACTGCCGCCCGTCTCGGCGGCGAGGGGATGAATCTCATCGTGGCCAAGGGCAACCCCGCGGTCAAGATCTCCAAAGCGGCCGGCGAGCACGATCTAGTGGTGGTCGGCAGCAAGGGAATGACCGGATCACGGCGCTACATCCAGCGGGTGGTCCCAAACCGGGTGGCGCATGAGGCTCCTCGCGACGTCCTGATCGCCAAGACGGTGGGGCGCCAATTCTTCGACCTCCGTCCCGGCGAAGGCGCCGTGGTCGAGGTGGAGGGAGAGAGGGTGGCGGCCTACCTCCACGACGACGGTTCGACTTACCTGCTGTCGGCCCGCTGCACCCACATGGGCTGTGTGGTCGGCTGGAACAGCCGCGCCCGGACCTGGGACTGCCCCTGCCACGGCTCCAGATACGACTACGCCGGGGCAGTGATCAACGGACCCGCCGCCAGGCCACTCCCGCCGATCGATACCTGACGACGGCTCGCGCATTTCGAAACCGAACTCGCCAATCAACGACCCCTTCGAGCGTCATCGCCAGCGCCCCGCGGATCGGCCAATCGCCCTGCTGGGTTAGCGAACGTATCCTCGCGCGGTGACCTACCTCAGAAGCCTCCTCGGTCGCCTCGGGGAGCGGCTTGCGACGATCGGGGCCGACCCGGCCGACGACCAAGATGCGCGCCGCCGCAAGGCACTTCTCGTCCGGATCGCAGTTCTGATTCTGCCGATCTCGTTCTTGTGGGCTGGCCTGTATCTCGCCTTTGGCGCCTGGTCGGGCTCGTTGGCGCTGCTCTACGCGGTTATCTCGATCGGGTCCATCGGGCTCTTCTCGCGGAACGGCGATTTCCGATTGCTCCTACGCATCCAGCTCGCGGACATCCTCCTGGCGCCGACGCTCTCGATGATCGCCCTCGGCGGCTTTCTGCCCGGCGGGTCGCCAGGCATCTGGGGCATCCTCGCCCCACTCGGCGCACTGGTCTTCGATGGCGTGCGCGCCGGCATACGATGGTTCTTCGCCTTCGTCACGATCTTCCTTGCGTCAGGGCTCGCCGGGATCGCGCTAGGGGTCACATCCCCGCTGCCCGAGTGGTTCTCCGGTCTTCTCCTGGCGCTTAACGTCACGGTCGGCGGGACGATCTTCTTCACGCTGCTGGTTCTGTTCGCAAGACAGCGCGAGGAAGCTTTGACGGCCCTCCAGTCAGAGCAGCAGCGGTCCGAGGGCCTGCTTCTGAACATCCTTCCCACCTCCATCGCCGACCGGCTCAAGGGCGAGGCCCGAACCATCGCCGACCAGTTCGCGGCCGCGTCGGTGCTGTTCGCAGATGTCGTCGATTTCACCGCGCGCTCGAAGGATCTGCCGGCTGCCGAGATCGTCGGTCTGCTCGATCGGCTCTTCAGCCACTTCGACACTCTCGCGGAGCGGCACGGCCTCGAGAAGATCAAAACCATTGGCGATGCCTACATGGTCGCCGCCGGTGTCCCGATTCCGCGGACGGACCACGCGCACGCGATTGCCCTGGTGGCGCTTGATATGGTCGGTTCGACCGCACCCGACGGGCCTTGTGGCGACCTTGGCTTTCAACTGCGAATCGGGATCAACTCGGGGCCGGTCGTGGCCGGCGTCATCGGGCGGCACAAGTTCCTCTACGACCTCTGGGGCGACGCGGTGAACACTGCATCTCGGATGGAGTCGGGTGGCACGCCAGGGCGAATCCAGGTCACCCGGCCCACCTACGAGCTGTTGAAGGACGAGTTCGAGTTAGAGCGGCGCGGCACGATCGCGGTAAAGGGCAAAGGCGAAATGGAGACCTGGTACCTGTTAGGGAGGTCGGAAACCGCGAACGAATCGCAGACCTCCAACCAAGCGCTGGCTGATCGCCTGGCTAAATGACGCCCGACCCTTGGTGGCGTAGAACCTGAACGGATCAAAGGAGAGCGAATGCCCGAATTGATGGTGGACTTCATCACTTCATTGGACGGTTTTGGGGCTGCCGAAGGCTGGCCAGGCTGGTGGGGGGTCGAGGGTCCCGAATATCTGGCCTGGCTCAACCAGCAACC
>JBOGEW010000160.1:0-6892 GCA_050742075.1 Acidimicrobiia bacterium | reverse complement strand
GTTCGAATCAGATCCGGATCGGACAAAGCGGCCTCCCGCGCCATGAAGATCACCTCGGCCGGATAGCCCTTGACGAGCTCGGCGTTAAGGATCTCCTCCACCTGCCTCCCCAGTTCGACTGACATCGAGCCGAGTTCGAAGTCCATCCGCGCGATCCCGGGCTCCATATTCCCCCCGGTGACCTTGGCGCCAAAGTCGCGGTAAATCACGCCGGAAAGAGCATGGAGGGCAGTGTGGGTGCGCATTAGGCGGTAACGACGGTCCCAATCGATGACTCCCTCGACGGCCATCCCCGGCTCCAATCGCTCGGGGCTCTCGACCACATGAAGGATCTGGCCGTGGGAGCGAACCGTGTCAACGACCTTGACTTCCCCTTCTGGCGTCACGAAGACGCCGACATCACCCGGCTGCCCTCCCCCGCGAGCGTAAAAGACGGTCCGGTCGAGAACGACACCTTCAGGCGTGATCTCGCTGACCCGTGCCTCCGCTCGGGCCTGATAAGCGTCGCGAGCAGCGATTTCTTCGGTGGCCATGCGGTTACCTTAAGGAAGGTGAGATACGTGCTCGCAGGTCTGCTGCTGGTGCTCGCGTGTGGAAACTCGGCCGGCGACGTCGATCTGCCAGAGAATTATCGAGAGCAGCTCCATGCGGTCACCGGACATGAGACCTCCGAGTGCACCGACCTTCGAACAGCCGAAGCGGTGATCACTATCAGCGACACCGGCATCTCCCCAGGCTGTGCAATCGTCGGTGCCGCCCAGAACGTCTCCATCGTCAACCAACAATCCGTCGACGACACCTGGATCGTGGCCGATCCACCTACCCAACTCGAGGTCGCCCGGCATACCCGCCTCGTCTTCGAAGTTCCCGCCGAAACCACAGAGACAGTGGAGCGGATCGGGGACCGGGTGGGCACCGGAGTCTGGGTTTGCTACGGGCGGGAAAGCCGCCACCAGTGCCAGGTGGTGGTTGCCCCCTAGACGCCCCGGCGGGCCGGTGACGGGTATGATTCTCCCGCTCTACTGCCATCGGCGGTGGAATCCGACTACGGAGGAATGACTAAATGAAGCTATCGCGCTTGCTAGTCATCGTCGCAGTTCTCAGCCTTGTTGCTGTGGCCTGTGGTGGTGGCGGCGGGGGCACCCCCGAGGAATGTGAAGCAGACGAATTCGGCTGCGTGACAGTGGCCGCCGGCGAGCCCATCAAGATTGGCACCCTGCTGGTGATCACCGGCGAGAACCAGACCCTGGGCATCGACAGCCAGAATGGCGCCGAATTGGCCGTTGACTATTGGGGCGACCAAGCCTTCGATGGAACCGCCGGCCAGATCGCCGGCCATGACATCGAATTGGTCAGTGAGGACGAAGGCTGCTCGGCCGAAGGCGGCACCGCCGGCGCTCAGCGCCTCGTCACCGACACCCAGATCGTGGCCGTGATCGGCACCAGCTGCTCATCGGCTGCCCTCGGTGTGGCCGACAAGATCTTCGGCGATCAGGGCATTCCGCTGGTTTCGCCCTCGAACACCAGCCCGGCTCTGACCAACCCCGGAACCCACAACCCCTTCTACCTGCGAACCGCCCATAACGACTCCATCCAGGGAGCGGTTGTGGCTCAGTTCGCGTTCGAAGAGCTGGGAGCGGCATCGGCGGCCACCATTCACGATGGCAGCCCCTACGCCGAGGGCCTGGCCAACGCCTTCGCAGCTTCGTTTGAGGAGGCCGGTGGGACCATCACCGACCAGGTTTCAGTTCAGGTGGGTGAGAGCGACTACAGCTCGATTCTCACCGACTTGGCGACTGGAGGGCCTGAATTGTTGTACTACCCGATCTTCGTTGCCGAGGGTGGCTTGATCACCCAGCAGGCGGTGGAGAACGGAAGCTTTACGTACCTCGCAGGCTCTGACGGCATGTTCACCCCCGACTGGATTGCCGCCGCCGGGGCCGAGAATGCCGATGGCGTCTACATCTCCGGTCCGGACCTTTCCCAGTTGGCGGGTGATGCCGACTTCTACGAGAACCAGTTCCTGACGGCGTACAACGAGGCCTACGGCGAGCCGACCTCGGTCTTCCACGCCCACTCCTTCGACGCAGTCAATATCTTGCTGACTGCCATCGAATCGGTGGCGATCGAGGACGGGGACACTCTCCATATCCCCCGCACGGCGCTGAAGGACGCGCTCTTTGCAACCGAGGGTTACCCCGGTCTGACGGGAAGCCTCAGCTGCAACGAGAACGGCGACTGCCAGCAGTCGGCCACCATTGGCGTGGTCACAGTTGAGAATGGCGAGTTCTCGGACTACGTCTTCTCGGCGACCAAGGGTCTCGAGGGCTAACAGCTCCGGAGCCATCTATTAAGGAGGCGGGACTCTGGTCCCGCCTCCTTTACATTTGCCGAGGATCACTGCCCAGGTTGCCGACGCCGCCGCTCGGCGGACCGTACAGTGGCGCCTCACATGAGACCCCAAGGACGAGCTTGACCACAGCCTCGAGGCAAAGATCGTCTTTAAGCGCCCTCAGTCGTCTGCCTATCCGCAGGATTGTTCTCATTGTTCTCGGCGTGGTCATCACCGTCGCCGCCATCGCCGGTGCTCGGGCAACCCTTGCCACCGGCCAATACAGCGGGAGGGTTTGGCAAGACTTATTTGTCCAGGGGCTAGCCAGAGGGTCGGTTTACGCCTTGATCGCCCTCGGATACACCCTGGTCTACGGAATCCTTCTGATCATCAACTTTGCCCATGGCGAGGTCTTCATGGCCGGGGCGTTCACGACGCTTTTTCTCGCTGGCTATCTCTCGTCTTCGGGTTTTATGGCCGCCCAGCCGGTCCTGGCACTTTTGATCATGTTGGTTTTCTCCGCCATGGTTTCGATGGGTGTCGCCCTTCTACTGGAGAGAATCGCCTATCGGCCGTTGCGGGGGGCACCACGACTGGTGCCACTTATTACTGCCATCGGCGCCGCGCTTTTTCTCCAGTACACCTTCCGCGGCTTCTACGGCGAACAGGTCCGGGCCTATCCCAATATTCCCGGCCTCGCCGGTGACTGGAACATTCTCGGCCTCTCCATCGATCGACCGCGGGTCGTTGTGATCGGAGCGGCAATTGTTATTTGGTCGAGCCTCTACGTCTTTATCGAGCGCACCAAAACCGGGCGGGCGATGAGAGCGGTCGGTGAGGATCGCGAGATCGCTTCGCTGATGGGAATCGACGTCGACCGCATCATTGTCGTCACATTCGCCATTGGCGGTGCCCTGGCGGGAATGGCGGGAATCCTCTTCATTCTCCTCTTCAACCAGGTCAGCTTCGACATGGGATTCGTCCCCGGATTGAAGGCATTCACCGCCGCGGTCCTCGGCGGGATCGGATCCATCACCGGCGCCGCCCTCGGAGGTTTGATTTTGGGATTGGTCGAAGCCGTCGGGCCGATCCTATTCCTCAGCGGAGCAGGGATTCCTTCGGTAGGCCAGCTCACTTCAGTCGTGAGCTTCACCATTCTCGTTCTGGTCCTCATCTTCCTCCCCGGCGGATTCCTCGGAGCTCCGGAGGAGAAGCGAGCATGAGCAGGCGTTCGGCGGTACGAGCCGGACTCATTGGGGGAGGCGTCGTGGTCTATCTCGGGGCGGTGGGGATGCTGGAGCGATTTAGCGAACGGTCGATCATCGTCGGGCTGGTCCGTTTCAACGTGGTCGTCATGATGGCCGCCTTCTTCGTCTTCTCTCTCCTCGCCTATCGGCGGGCACGGGAGGAGGCGAAAACAAAGCTCGGCATCGGGATCACCGCGGGGACGGTGGCCGGCGTGACTGCCGGCGTCGCCGTCATAATCCTTTCGTTTCTGGTGGACGCCGGCGTCGACGTCCGCAGCATGTTCCTCCGCATCTCGCCCGCCTTCTTCGAAGCAATCAGCCTCGGAACCAATCCTTACGTCGGTCTGGTCGTTCTGACCGTGATGGGAGCAGCGATGGGAGCCGCCGCGGGATCCTTTCGGAATCTGCAGCAAACTCCCCGCACCATTGTCATCACGGTGGTTGGGACCGTATTGCTCCTCGGGCTCGGGGCCCGTCTCTTCATCCCCATGCTGCAGGGCCTGGGGATTCCCACCGCCTGGTTGTACCGAAGCGATGCCCTGACCATCCTTGGGGCGGTCATCGTTTCGGTTCTAGCGGTAGTAATCCGTCTCTACCTGCGACGGAAAGGCGGCTTCCGCAAGGCCCTGGTTGAGGTCCCGGGAGTGACCCCCTCCAACCTGCGCCCGATCCTCTTTGCCCTCGGAGCGATCGCCGTCCTAGCCGCCCCTTGGATCGGCAAGCAATTCGTGGCCGACGTACTCGGCACCGTCGGCCTGTACATCCTCCTGGGGTTGGGTCTCAACATCGTCGTTGGTTACGCGGGATTACTCGACCTCGGCTACGTCGCCTTCTTCGCCGTCGGCGCCTACACCGTGGCACTTCTCACCGCCCGCAGCTCCTCCATGGTGGGGGCGACGATCTTCGACCTGGCTCCGGAGCCACTGACCAATTTCTGGGTCGCCCTCCCCATCACCATCGTCGTGGCAGTAGTCATCGGAATACTGATCGGCGCCCCGGTCCTTCGGTTGCGAGGCGACTATCTCGCCATCGTCACCCTCGGCTTCGGCGAGATTATCCGGGTGCTGATCCTCAGCGACTGGCTCAAGCCGATCTTCGGCGGACCGCAGGGAATCACGGAGGTCGCCGACGTGCCTGCATTCGGAGCGAATACCAACGATCCGCGGGTCCTCTACTACCTGATCATCGCTTTCGCCCTGATCTCGTTGTTCATCGCCGGTCGCCTGAAGAATTCGCGCGTAGGGCGAGCGTGGGCAGCCATGCGCGAGGACGAAGACATCGCCGAAGGTATGGGGGTTTCGGTGATCAAGTACAAGCTCCTCGCTTTCGCTATGGGTGCCGCAGTGGGCTGCCTCGGGGGAGCGTTTTTCCCTGCCAAGCTCGGAGTAGCCAATCCCGGTTCCTTCACCCTTATCGTTTCCATCAATGTCCTGGCGGTGGTGGTGCTGGGCGGGATGGGATCGATCCCTGGTGTCATCGTCGGTTCGGCGATCCTGGTTGGGTTGCCCGAGTTGTTGCGGGAATTCGGCGAGTACCGGCTGCATATCTACGGCGCCATCCTGGTGATGATCATGATCTTGAAGCCAGAAGGTCTCATCCCCGATAAGCGCCGGGCACTGGAGCTCCACACCGAGGATCCGCATGAGGCAAGAGGGCCGCTGACCTCCGCTGCAACCCCGGGCGTGCAATGAGCCTGCTAGAGCTCAAAGGAGTCTCGATCCGGTTCGGTGGGGTGCAGGCGGTCAAGGATGTTGACTTTCACGCCGACCTGGGTGAGATCGTCGGGGTGATCGGACCCAACGGGGCGGGAAAGACCACGCTCTTCAACATCGTCACTGGCTTCTATGCCCCCGACGAGGGCAGCATGGTCTTCGACGGGTCGAACATCTCCGGGCTCAAACCCAACGCCCTCACCCGACTGGGAATGGCCCGCACGTTCCAGTCGGTCCGATTGTTCAACGCCATGACAGTTCTCGAGAACGCAATGGTGGGCCAGCACACTCGCACCAAAGCCGGGCTCACCGGGGCTCTGATCAAGGGCAAGGCCACCATCGACGAAGAGGCGATGATCACCGCCAAGGCGCGGGAGGCTCTGGGCTTCTTCGGACAGCGACTACTCCCCCGTCAGAATCAACTCGCTTCGAGCATGGCCTACGCCGATCGGCGCCGGCTGGAGATCGCCCGAGCGATGGCCACCGAGCCCAAGCTGCTTTTGCTGGACGAGCCGGCCGCAGGTATGAACCCAGCCGAAAAGGAACAGCTCATCGAGCAGGTCGGGCGGCTGCGCGACGAAAAAGGCTATTCGATCGTCCTCATCGAACATGACATGCCGGTGATCAAGAGCGTCTCCGACCGGGTCGTGGCCCTCGACCACGGGATCAAGATCGCCGAGGGCACCTACGACCAGGTGGCGAGCAACCAGCAGGTCATCGAGGCATATCTTGGTAAGGCGGGCGAAGACGCACAGCGCGAAATGGACGGCGAGGTTTCTCTGTGAGCGCTCCGGCCCTGGAGATGGACGACGTCGTTTCTGGCTATGGAGCCTCGGAAGTCCTCCACGGGATCAGCCTCACTGTCAACGAGGGCGAAACGGTCTGCCTTCTCGGATCCAACGCCGCCGGCAAGTCGACCACCCTGCGGACCATCCTCGGGATGGTCCCGACTCGCAAGGGCAGCGTGACTTTGCGAGGGGAGCGCATCGATGGCTTGCCGACGACTGAGATCGTTGCCAAAGGAATCACGATGGTGCCGGAGAACCGGCGCCTATTCGCCAAGATGACCGTGCGGGAGAATCTCGAGATCGGTGCCCAGCTGCGCGATGATCGACCGGGCATTGAGTCAGACATCGATCGGGTCTTCTCTATGTTCCCCCGGCTCAGGGAGCGCGTGACGCAGAAGGCCGGCACTCTCTCCGGAGGGGAGCAGCAGATGCTCGCCATCGGCCGGGCATTGATGGCCAAGCCCTCGGTGCTGCTGATGGACGAGCCGTCGATGGGGCTGGCGCCGATTCTGGTCGAGCAGGTGTTCGAAACCATTGACCAGATCTCGAAGGACGGCATCACGATCCTGGTGGTCGAACAGAACGCCAACGTCGCCCTCGGCATCGCCGACCGGGGCTATGTCATACAGACCGGTCGCATCGTCATGAAGGACAGCGCCGAAGCCCTGCTGGCCAATCCCGAGCTTTCCAAGGCATACCTGGGCGAACTCGAAGGCTGAAATCTTCGGTTCTTGCGTAAAAACCCCCGGGATTAGGGGCGCGAATCTACGCCAGAATGACAGAAGAGCTACTTGTCGGCGGGGAGGGCAGGGC
>JBOGEW010000159.1:0-3400 GCA_050742075.1 Acidimicrobiia bacterium | reverse complement strand
AGATCGAGGCCATTGCGGATTTCGTCGAGACCGGGCGGATCGATGAAATCTGTGGATGGAAAGACCTGTAGGGGCGACGGCGATTCTCCGATATGAGTGTCGGAGGAATTCACTTCATGCGATTTAGCGGCACACTGCAGACACAAGGCGATCCTGCTGGCTGGCTCAAGACCAGCCTGAATCTGGTTGGCGGCCGGGTTGAGATCGTGGCGGGCGATGAGACCCTCGGCTCGTGGTCGGTCGCCCAGGTGAAGGCCGAGAGGATCGAGGGCAACAAGTTCGATCTCTTCCTGGGCGACGACCGCGCCGTCTTCGTCGCCGACGATGCGCTCGCCTTCTCCTACGAAGCTCTTCCCAAGCTCGCCAAGAACCCGATCGCTGAGGTCGCCCAGGGCTTCCGCCAGAAGCTCATGGGCAGCTCGCGCAAGGCTGCCAAGGCCGCCGATCCGGTGACTCCAGAGCCAGCTCCGGTGCCTGCCTCATCGCTGGCTGACAACATTGTCTGGCAAGATCCTCCGCCGCAGGCACCTGCCAACGTCAAGCGCCTCCGCGAGCTCATCGAGGCCGCCCGTGCCAACCGTGCGGAGAGCGCAGAAGAGGTGGAAGACCTTGCCGCAGAACCGGCGAAGGAACCTGATGTAGCCGTTCTCGCCATCGATCCCCCGATGAAGCTGATCGATTCGGCTTCCGATCCCGAGCCACTATGGGCGGGGAGCGAACTCGGCGGACCGATCAAGACTCCGATCGAGGATGCCTCCGATTTCTTTGTCGCACCGCTCGAGGAGGAAACGTTCGAGGCGCGGGAGCTGTCAACGCTCGAGGAGCCACGGCTGCTGAGGGCGGTCGACAGCAATCAGTCCCAGGATCTGGTAGACGAACTCGAGCAGTTGATCAAGTGGGTTTCGTCCAACGATCTCGATGAGGCTCAGGTCCAGGCCGCCGCCGGCCTGGTGCGCTCCATCCGCGCCCTCCTCGAATCCTGATCATTCTTGCGTAGGATCGCGCCCATAATCCCAGGGGTTTTTACGCAAGAATGAATCGGTGATCTCTCCGACTTTCCACGGGTCCAAGCTCAATGCCAAAGGCTGGTTGCAGGAGGCAGCGTTGCGCTGTCTCCAGAACAATCTCGATCCCGAAGTAGCCGAGGATCCCGAGAACCTGATCGTCTACGGAGGTCGCGGCAAAGCCGCTCGCAACCCGGAAGCCCTCGCGGCCATCGTCGAGTCCCTGCTAGCTCTCGAATCTGATGAGACGCTTCTCGTGCAGTCTGGAAAGCCAGTGGGAATTCTCACCACTCATCCGCTGGCCCCCCGGGTCCTCATCGCCAACTCGTTGCTCGTGCCCGAATGGGCCACATGGGAGAAGTTTTGGGAGCTCGAGGCGGCTGGACTGATGATGTACGGGCAGATGACTGCTGGCTCCTGGATCTACATCGGAACTCAGGGCATCTTGCAAGGCACATACCAAACCTTTGTCGCCTTGGCCGAGCAACGGTTCGGCGGATCGCTGGCCGGAACCGTCACCCTCACGGCCGGGCTCGGGGGCATGGGAGGAGCCCAACCGCTGGCGGTGACCATGAATGGGGGAGTGGCACTGGTAGTCGAGGTCGATCCTGCTCGTATCCAGCGTCGCCTCGAGATCGGTTACCTCGATCAGGCCGCCGCCAATCTTCACGAGGCAATGGAACTCGCCGAGTCGGCGCGGAAGGATAAGCGGGCGCTCTCGATCGGTCTGCAGGGAAACGCCGCCGACACCTTTGCGGAGATTCGGAAAAGGGACTTTCCCGTTGACATCGTGACCGATCAGACCTCGGCGCATGATCCTCTTAATGGCTACGTGCCCAATCACTTCACCTTGGAGGCGGCGGCGGAGCTACGAGAGGCCGATCCCACTCGCTACATCGCCGAAGGCCGCCGGGCGATGGCCGAGCACTGTCGCACCATGGTTGATTTCCAGAAGGCCGGAGCCGAGGTCTTCGATTACGGCAACAATCTCCGCGGCGAGGCCCTGCTAGGTGGCTTCGCCGACGCCTTCTCCTACCCGGGCTTTGTCCCCGCCTACATCAGGCCGCTCTTTTGTGAGGGCCTCGGTCCCTTTCGCTGGGTTGCCCTTTCTGGCGATCCGTCGGATATCGCGGCGACCGATCGCGCGGTGGCCGATCTGTTCCCCGAGAACGCCCCACTGCAGCGCTGGCTGCGCATGGCGGAGCGCATCCCGTCCCAGGGATTACCCGCCCGAATCTGCTGGCTGGGTTATGGCGAGCGCGACAAGGCCGGTCTCGCGTTCAACGAGTTGGTCGCGGAGGGAAAGGTCAAGGCGCCCATCGTGATCGGACGCGATCATCTCGACTCTGGCTCGGTGGCCTCTCCCTATCGCGAGACCGAGTCGATGGCCGACGGCTCAGACGCGGTGGCCGACTGGCCCATCCTTAACGCCCTCGTTAATGCGTCATCAGGCGCGGCATGGGTGGCGGTCCACCACGGAGGAGGGGTCGGAATCGGCAAGTCGATCCACGCCGGAGCCCAGGTGGTGGCTGACGGCACCCCCGACGGTGCGTTCCGCCTGGAAAGAGTCCTGACCAACGATCCCGCGATGGGAGTGCTTCGTCATGCTGATGCCGGTTACGAGAAGGCTCGATCGGTTGCTTCCGAACGAGGCGTCCGCATCCCTATTTCTCCCCCCAACGAAACCCCCCTCCCCGCGGCGGTACTCCCCACAAGAGAAATAGGGGAGAAACCACTTAGGCAATAGGAGTCCCGACCGGCTCAATCAGATCGTCACCCGAGAGGTTGAAGACGAAGCAGATCACTTCGCGGTCACCGCCATTCCAGGATCCTTCCGTCGGGTACAGATAGCCGAAGTCGAGTGCTGAATCCTGGTAGGCAATTCCGGTGTAGCTCTCGAAATGGCGGTAGCAAAAGGGCTCGGCCCAGTCGGCCAGGCGAGAGTCTCCGGGATAAAAGGCCTGATCGGGATGGTCGGCCACTCGGTAGGTCTCTGCGTAGTGAGGGCCCTCGCAGCTCACAACCTCGTAATCGTCAACCACGTGGTTGAAGCAGTCGCCGACGGCGAATTCGAGATTGTTCGCCGGAACCTGTTCGAGGGTTTCAACTAGGGCAGGAAACATCACGCCGAATCCAGCCGCACTCACCAGCGTGAGCGCCCCCGTGGCAGTGCTCCAGGCGAGCTTGGCCTGTCGGGAGAGCGGGCGCGGCCCGAGCGGCCAGCCGGCCAGCGCCCGTCGCGCCCAAAGTCCGGTGTTGACCATGCTGATGATTCGCATCGCCAGGATGGCCGCCACCACCGCGGCAACCGATGACGCGAGCGAGAGAATCCGCACTGCCGCCAGCGACAGGTTGGGGTCGATGACACTTACGCCCCCGAGCGCGTTCGATACCAG
>JBOGEW010000158.1:0-3120 GCA_050742075.1 Acidimicrobiia bacterium | reverse complement strand
GACTTCGTCGAGGGGCCGCAGGAATCCCGATGCGGCGAATTCGGCGACCCACACCGAGTCGATCATGGATAGGTCGGGGGCGCGAGCCTCAGCCACTGCGTGCGTAATGGCTTGATGGAGATCAGGTTGGGGGAAGCGAGCGAAGTTCAGTCTCGCCCCCCGGGGTGCGGCAGCCCGAACTAGAGGCTCCCACCTTTCGTCCAGGACCACTACCCGCAGCTCCGGTCCCCCGTCGGACCGCTCCAGCCAGTGCGGATGGACGAAGGTGCCACGGCGGCGATAGCGCACCAGCACACCCTCCTCGGCCAGCTCCGAAAGTGCCCGATGGACCGGTGTGCGACTGATGCCGTGCTGGGCGCAGAGCTCGTCTTCGGTTGGGATTCGATCGTCGGGGCCAAACCGGCCCTCCTGAATTGCTTCTTTGAGGAGCGTCTTCAGCTGAAAGTAGATCGGAATAGGTCCCGCCGGGTCGATCTTCATGACAACCTGATGACGTTAGTGAGAGGCTCTTGTGCTTAGAAGTTCGGAGAAATCGCGGTCCCCTTTCGGGCAGCTCGGTAGGCTCCCCGGCGGTTCGTCGAAGGAGAGGTTTTGCGCAACTTTGCCCTCTGGCTCCACATCCTGGGCGTAGCGACGTGGTTTGGGGCCAACATTGCCCAGGCAGTAATCGGCACGAAGATGATGCGGGACAATGCCGCCGCCCCCGCCTGGCTGCGGGCGGTGGAGAAGGCTTCGGGACCGATATACGGAACCGCCGCGGTCGTCATTCTCGCCACCGGCGTTTACCTGGTTCTGGGATCAGATGGGGCCTACTCGTTTGGCTCGGTCTTCGTTGGCATCGGGATCGCGATCCTCATCATCTTGGGGGCCATGGGCGGTCTGGTCTTCGGACGCAAAACCAAGCAAATGATCGCTCTCTACGACTCGGGCAAGGCATCCGAGGTGGCGGGCGTCTACCGCTCGCTCAGCTCCTTTGGAATTCTCGACACGGTGTTGCTGGCGGTGGCCGTGTTGGCGATGGTGTCGAAATGGGGTGCCTAGCTAGGTTCTGCGGGCTGAAACTGTTGTTGTACGACGGTTGCAACCCTGGGTTCGCGGATCGGCGGTGGTTGTGAGCTCCAGGGCAACGCCGCCGCCCGGCGAAGACCGATGGCCAACAAATGAAAGCCCAGGGTGAGCAAGGTCAACGCCGCTCCCGCCGCCAACAACACATGCCAGAGCAGGGCGCCGGTGAAGTCGCGGGTCACGATCGCCCAGTAGACGAGCGTTCCCCAATCGTTGTAGGTGGCCGTGTACGAGAGCCAGGACAGAAAACCCTGGGTGACCACTGCTCCGGCGGCCGCCAGGACCACGTAGGCACAGGCGACTGGCAATAGCGCAGGCAACAAATGGCGGAAGATCACCTGGCGGGTGGAAGCACCAGCGATCCGGGCAGCGTCGACGAATCCTGAGGCCATGATCGGCATCGCTTGCGATCGCAACACCAAAGCCCCGCTCGAGATCCCGGTCAGGGCCCCAAATAGCAACCCGAAGATGAACGGTGTCAGCCGATCGGCCCGGGGATCGGCCCCGAAGATGAGAAGCACGATCGGTACCGGCAAGTAGAGGCCGGCGTCGACGAGGATCCCCAATAAGCGATCGGCGGTGCGAAAGCCGGCCGAAAGCGAAGCCACCGTCAGCGCGACCAACGCCGTCGTGACCGCCGCCGTGAGACCGGCGATCAGGGCAGGCCAGGTCCCGGCCAGGAGCATCGAGAAAGTGTCCTTGCCGAAAGCATCGGTGCCGAGCAGGTGGGCGATGGATGGCGGTGAGGGATGACTGATGCTCACGTCGTATCCAGCCCGGGGGTCGTAGATGCCGCGGATCCAAACCGTCTCCAAGAGGACCGGATGCGAAAGCGCCATGAGACCGAAGATGGCGAGGATCCCCAGCCCGAGCTTGGCCTCAACGTGGGTCATGACTGCCCGAAGCCAGCCTCTGACCCATGCTCCCCGGCTATGCACGCACGACAACCTTCTCCAGCTGCACGCGCGGATCGAGCTTGACCACCATCAAATCCAAGACAATGCGGAGCAGGAGGGTGATGACACCTACCACGACAAGGCCACCCATCGTCACGACCAGGTCGCGTTCGCGCAGCGACCCGAACAGCACTGAGGCCACTCCTGGAATCGGAACCCGGTAACCGCCGAGACGAGCGAAGCTCGCTTCGATGATCACGAGGCCGCCAAGGGCGAAAGGGAGGTTGGCGGTTAGTCGCGCGAGAGCTGGCAAGAGTGCCACCCGGCCGGCGTGACGGTTGCGCACCTGCCGGTCGGTGAGACCCTTGGCGCGGGCGGTGAGGACAAAATCGGAGTCAGACAATCCATCCATTGATGCGGCGATCACCAAGACGATGTCTCCGATCGAAAGCAGGAAGAGCACCATTACGGGCATCGCCAAAAAACCGAGGAGATCCCGGACGTGGGCGAGGATCCCGAGCTGGGACCACCACCAGACGACCAGCAACGGAACCGCAATGCCCGCGGTCCAGCGGGCGATGACATTCCACCTCGAAGGCAGCGTTCGTATTGCAGCAACAGCGACGCCAAACACGAGCAACGTCGTCCCCATCATCTGCCAGAGAATCGAGTGCTGGGTTGGGCCGAGTTGCCACAGATAGAAGTCGAGGGCGGTGAGGTCGTTGAAGAAGCTAAACCCAAAGAGATTGAGGGCGGTATAGAAAGCCAGGAACACGAGCCAGGGGGGAAACACGGATGTGAGGGTGGCGGCGCCGAGGGTGGTGGGAGTCAGCGATTGCTTGCGCCAGCCCGACCAACGACCAATGCGGCTCCCGACGAAAAAGGCGGTTCCCAAACCGAGGGCGAACATCGTCAGGGTCCAGGGAAGAGCGTCGAGAAGCTGATCGATCACCGGGCGGCCGCGAGGGTTTTGTCCCAAGTCGAGTGAGAACGTCCGTCCCAGCCAGATCAGATATTGATGCCAGACCGGGCGATCGAGGGCCAGAGCCTCCCGCACCCGGTTGGCGTCACCGGCATTGCCCCCGACCGCAAAGTTGTCGGCGAAGTCTCCCGGAACCAGGAGCCGCGTCCCGAAAAACACGGCCGTGAGAAAGACGAT
>JBOGEW010000157.1:0-3092 GCA_050742075.1 Acidimicrobiia bacterium | reverse complement strand
ATCCCAACCTGGTCATGTTGGGCGAAGACATCGCCGCTGCAGGAGGGGTGTTCAAGACCACCGTCGGACTCCTCGACGAGTTCGGCCCCGAACGGATACGGGACACCCCGATTTCGGAGCAAGCGATCATCGGCGCCGCCATGGGAGCGGCAATGACCGGCATCCCCGTGATCGCCGAGATCATGTTCTCGGACTTTCTCGCCGTCTGCTGGGACATGATCGCCAACGAGATCGCCAAGAGCCGTTACATGACCGGCGGGCAGGTGAGCTTTCCCCTCGTCATCCGTACCGCCAACGGCGGCGGCGTGCGCTTCGGGGCTCAACACTCTCAGAGCGTCGAGAACTGGGCGATGATGATCCCGGGCCTCAAGGTCGTTGCCCCCGCCACCCCCGTCGATGTCATCGGGCTCATGGCCGCCTCCGTCCGCGACCCCGACCCGGTCATCTTTTTCGAGCACAAGTCGTTGATGGCGATGAAGGGGGACGTTCCAGAAGGTGAGCTCGTCGATCAGTTGGGTCGGGCGCGAGTCGTTCGCGAAGGGAGCGATG
Organism: Acidimicrobiia bacterium; assembly: GCA_050742075.1. Taxonomy (GTDB): domain Bacteria; phylum Actinomycetota; class Acidimicrobiia; order Spongiisociales; family ZC4RG35; genus JACCTH01. The sequence goes on along the minus strand of JBOGEW010000157.1, from coordinate 2,543 downwards.
TGACTATCGCCGCCCTTGCCCTGATGGTGCCGCGGGCGGTCGAAGCTGCGGCGGCCCTCGAGGGCGACGGGATTTCTGCCGAGGTAATCGATCTCAGGTCACTGGTTCCCCTCGATACCAAGACCTTGCTCGAGTCAGTACAGAAAACGGGTCGGTTCTTCACCGTCGAGGAGAACCCTCGACTCTGTGGGTGGGGAGCGGAACTGGCGTCGATCGTCTCCGAGGAATCGTTCTGGGCCCTCGACGGTCCCGTGGTCCGGATCACCACCCCGCACATTCCGCTTCCCGCCGCGGCAACGCTCGAGGATCTAGCGCTGCCGTCGGTCGACCGCATCTACCAGACCATCGTCAAGTCCTTCGATGCCGGTCACCGATGAGCACCAAGTTCCTACTCAAGGGTGGCTGCGTTCTCACCCTTGGCTCGAGAACGCCAAATTTCTTAGACGCCGACGTCCTCATTGAAGGCGACCGCATCGCCGAAGTGGGACCGGGTCTCCGGGCCCGTGATGCTGAGCAGGTCGACGCTCGCGACACCATCCTCATGCCAGGTTTCGTCGATGCCCATCGCCACGCCTGGAAGTCGCTCTTTCGCAACTCTGAGGTCCCAAACCTCGCCCTCGATGAGCACCTCCAGGCTGACGACGTCTACGCCGCCACCCTGGTCGGGCTCCTCGGAGCGACCGAGGCCGGAGTCACGACGGTGGCCGACTGGGCAGATCATCGCTTCCCCGAGGCCGCACTAGAAGCGCACAGGGATGCCGGGTTGCGAACCGTGCTCGCCGTTTCTCCCCCCAGCGAGGGTTGGGGGGAGTGGTCCACAGAGCCGAGGGGGGCCATGGCGACGATGGCCCACGGTTCCGACGACGCCAGTACCTGGTCACGAGCGCGGGAGTCGGGTCTTCGTATCCACGCCCACGCCCGGTCTGCCGGCACGATCGCTCGCTGGAAGGACGATGGTCAGCTCGGTCCCGATGTCACCCTGATCCATTGCTCCCATGCGAGTGACGCCGACCTCGACGCCGCCGTCTCCTCCAAGTCGTCCGTGGTCCTTACCCCCGCCACTCAGATGAGCGGGGAATCGATCCTGCCTCCGATCCAGCGCATCATCGGTCGAGGTCTTCGGCCCGGACTGGGTGTAGATAGCGCCGAGGTTGCCCCCGGCGATCTCTTCGCTCAGATGAGATTGGTGATCTCCCTGCAGCATGCGACGGTTTTCGAATTGAAACTGGCTGGCAAAGCCGGCCTTCCCCATCTGATGACCACCCGGGAAGTGATCCGATACGGCACCCTGGACGGCGCCCGCGCCATTGGCCTCGGGAACCTCACCGGATCACTCGAGGTGGGGAAGCAAGCAGACCTGATCGTGCTGCGGGCCGACCGGCCCAACATCGTTCCGGTGAATGACCCCATCGGAGCGGTGGTGTGGGGGATGGACACATCCAACGTCGATTGGGTTTTCGCCGCCGGTCGACCACTGATGAAAAACGGCCTGCTGACGGCCGACCCAGGAAGGGCGAGAGAATTGGCCATCAGTGCGCTGAATCGCCTCACTAAGTCTTCCGGCGCCCTGACCCCTGCACTCTCGGGAGAAGGCTCATGACCGCGGCCAATGCCGCCTCCCGCGCAGTGACCGCCTTCGTTGTGGCTTCTCGGTACATGCCGGTGTACTTGGCGGTCGCGTTGTTGGGGATAGTCGCCGCCATCTGGGTGCCAGCGCTATTGGGAGGGGTGGCATTGAGTGCCATCGCCCCCTACGGAGCGCTGCTGGCGATCACTGCTCTCGGTCAGATGCTGGTGATCATCACCGGCGGCATAGATCTCAGCGTGCCCGGAACCCTCACCCTGGCCGCAGCGATCATGGTCGGGATCGGGGGACAGTCGGACGAAAACATCCTGGTCGCCATACTTGCCGCCATTGGCGCCGCCGCCCTCATCGGGCTGGTGAACGGGATCCTGATCGGCGGGCTCAAGCTCAACCCTCTCATCGTCACTCTGGCAGTGGGTCAGGTCGTCATCGGCGTCGTCAATCGCTACGGACGGAGCTTTCCCGTGCAGGCCCAGGTGCCGGCGGGGTGGTCAGACTGGACCTCGACCAAGATCCTGGGGGTAAGCCCGGTTTTCTGGTTAGGTCTGGCCATCACCATCGTGTTGATGGTGGGCTTCCGTTACACCACGGTTGGCCGTCGATTCCAAGTGGTCGGTGCCAACCCGGTGGCGTCCCATGTCGTCGGGGTACGAGTCAACATCAACCAGATCTCGGCCTACGTCGTGGCGGCAATGCTTTATGCAACCGCCGGGGTCGCTCTGGCAGGACTCTTACGCAGCCCGGGCGTCGCCGCCGGCGCCACCTATCTCCTCGGGCCGATAGCCGCGGTCGTGATCGGCGGCGCATCCTTGACCGGTGGGCTCGCCAGCCCACTGTCTACCTTCGCTGCGGCTTTCTTCCTCACCGGGCTCAATCAGATGATGAGGACGATCGGGCTTCCCACCGCCCTTCAGTTCGTGGTGTTCGGCCTGGTCATCGTCGGAGGGATGCTGGTTTC
>JBOGEW010000156.1:0-3740 GCA_050742075.1 Acidimicrobiia bacterium | reverse complement strand
GGATCATGGCCATAGCCCGGTCATCCTCAGCCGACCGGGAGGACGACAGCCGACATCAGCAGCCAGCCAGGAATGGGACACGAAGAGCGGCCCTCCGCCCGAGGAGGCCTGGGACGGCGTCGATGCCGTCATCAACCTGGCGGGTGAACCTGCCAACGGACGCTGGACCGAGGCCAAGAAGCGACGCTTGCGCGAGTCGCGGGTCGGAACGACCAACCGACTCGTCGAGGGAATGTCCGAAGCTTCTTCTCGGCCAAGGGTCATGGTGTCGATGAGCACGAGCGGTTACTACGGCGACCGCGGGGACGAGACGCTATCCGAGGATGCCGTGGCGGGCGAGGGATTCATTCCGACCATCATTCGTGAGTGGGAAGTGGCGGCCATGGGAGCTGAGCAACTCGGGGTGAAGGTCGCCCGCACGCGGGGAGGGATCGTCGTCGGACGCGAGGGACCTGCCTGGAAGCGGCTACTTCTGGTGGCGAACCTGGGAATCCTCGGCCCCATAGGTGGCGGGAACCAGTGGTGGTCCTGGATCCATCTCGACGACGTGACGCGATTCATGGTCCACGCCCTCGAAAACGATTTGAGCGGGGCTTTCAATCTCTCGGCCCCCGATGCCCGCCGGCAGAAGGACTGGGCGAAGACGTTGGCCCGGGTCCTGCATCGACCAGGCTCCTTTCCCGCTCCGGCGTTTGCGGTCCGGGCGGTGCTGGGCGGCTTCGCGGAAGAACTGCTCGAGTCCCGCCACATGATCCCGGCCGCGGTCCACGCCTCCGGATTCGAGTTCTCGCACCCCGATCTCGAGCCGGCGCTGAAGAACCTGGTCGAATAGCCCGGGAGCTGTGTCGTTCTGCGGGTTGTCACCGTCGTACGACGGTTGCAACCCAGGGTTCGCAATTTAAGGATCGAAGGCGATGGCGATGACCTCGTTGTCGCCGGGGCGAAAGCGGTCGGGAGAGATCATCGCTTGGAATCCGGTCTTACCGCGATCGTGGTACGACATCACCACGGCTTCGATTACCCCGTTTACCGCCACCGCCACCAAACTCTCCTCATCGTTTGCGAGCCCCAGAACCCGTCCCGTGACGCGGGCCGGGACCCGGTCGGCAGTGGGATCGACGTCCATGAAAGCCTGAGGTCGGTCGAGCCTGAGCGTCAAGTCTTCGTTGACCGCTGCCAGTTCAGCCAGTCCGGTGCCCACCAGATCGGGTGCTCCCGGGGGCAGCAACTCGAAGGGATCGCCGGTCGGGAACCATGTCGCGTTGCGCGCCGCCACCTCCATCACTTCCTCCCCATCCACCCCAAAGGTCGCCGAGGAGCTGGGACCGGTAGTGGTGGTCTCGCTTCGCATCGGATTAGGGCCAAACAGGGATACCCCATCCGCGGTCCAGGGCAGAGTGAAGCCGAGCAGGTCGGCGACGGTGGGGGCGATGTCGGTGGTGTGGGCGCGGCGGTCGTCAATTGCGCCCGCCCGATTCGCCGCCGCTGAACTTGTCGGTGCTTTGATAAACAGCGGCACCGCTGCCACTTCGCCGATCGTGTCCGGGGTGATCTTGCGCCAATGCTCGATGTTGGGCTTAAGTGCGATTCCATGATCGGCCACCACCACCAGGAGACTCTCGTCGTAGATGCCTGAATCTTTCATGGCCCTCATCACTTCGCCGAGCGCGGTGTCCACGTACTGCACCTGTAACAGATGACGCTGCAAGGCCTGGGCCGAGAGCCAGGCGTTCGAACCCCACCCTGTCGAGGCGCTCCCCGGCAAGCGTTCCGAGTCGAGCAGGTATCGCTGGCCCGTCGGAAGGAACTGCCATGGATTGTGGGGGAGAAGTTCATGCGCGAAGAAGAAAGACGGCCCCGCCGTTTCGTCTTCGACGATGGCTTCGACCAGTTCCTCGATGGTGTCGCGGGGGTCCTCGCGACGGGCGTCGTTGAAAGCCTCGATCGCGTCGAAGTCTTCGGTCGCCCCTCCGAAGTTGCCCCAGTTGCGATCGATCAGTGGAAGAGACCTCGTGGCCCACGGCGGAAGAAGGGTGTGACCGGCAATGACTCCGACATCACGGATCAGCGGCTCGACGCCTCGAGCCTCGAGGTCCGGCACCCGTTCGCACACCGTCACCGGGCAGAGGCGGGTCATTGTCTCCTGAACTTCCATTTCGTAGGCAGAGGAGAGGGCGGTGAAGAGGCTGCCCGGATATTGGCCGGCGTACGGGTTGAGAGCGGTGTCGGGGTCGATGCCGGTGAGAATCGCTGGGACTGAGTGTTCTGTTTGTTGCTGGACGGTCATGGCGTTGCGGAACCAGGTTCCGTCGTCGGCGAGGGCGGCGAAGTTGGGGTACCGATCGCGGCGGAGGTTGCCGTCGGGGTCGATCAAGGATGCGAGGGGGAACTCGTCGAAGATCAGCATGACGATCGGTGGCTGGCGTGCCGGTTCGACAGCCGATGCGATCGACACTCCCTGGTCGGTCACGATGCCCCCGGAGGGGGTGGCGAGGAGAAAATAAGGGACGACGATCAGTGGGCTAAATGCGAGCAGCCGGGCCAGACTCTGAGCGGCCGCGCTCCGATTCAGGGCGAGAGCAAATCCCGCGCCGAGTAAAACTGCCAGGGACTCTGCGACTCCGACGGCAAGCGGGAGACGGCGAAACAAGAGGTAGCCGAGGACGGTGCCGAGGGCCGCGGTCCACACGCTTGAGATGACGATTCCGAGCCAGCCTGGAATCAGGCCCGGGAGGGCGGCGATCGCCGGGAGGACGATCGCCAGCGACAGCACCAGGAAGACGATCTCAAGGCGGCCGGAGCCACGGGCGACGAAAAATTCGGCGTTGCGGCCGAGAATGTCGAGCACGGGCCACGCCACCCCCAACGTCGCCAGGGTGATCAGAGCTGAAGTGCGGGTGAGTCGGTTTGTCACCGCGGAAGCAGGTGAAAGAGGGTACGTCCCTCCAGCTCGAGCTCTGAGGAGATGTCGAAACGCTCGTCGATCGTCCGGCGCAACGTCGGCTCGTCGTAGTCAAGATGGATCTCCCCCGCCCGCTTGTTGATGGCGAGTTGACGGGCCATCGGGTCGGTGAATGGCACCCACTCGAAGACAATCTCTGATCGAAACGATCGCAGCCAGTCGATCACCTCGGTCAGCGGGAGATTGCCGCTGACAACCAGGTGGTGGATCACAGCCAGCAAAAGCACCAGATCGGGAGCGCCGCGTTCCTCGAGCCGCCTTCGTTCCCGTCCTCTCCAACCAAGTCCGGGGGAAGGATCGGATAAGTCAAAGACGATTGGCAACACGTTCTTGGTCTCCGATCCCTGCAAACTCTGGAAAAGCCGATCAATTACCAATTCGTCGGCGTCCGCGGCGACTACCCAATCGCTGTGGGGGGCGGCGAGGCGAGAGAAGTGGCCGTCGTTGGCTCCCAGATCCCAGGTCATCGCTCGCCGCTTTTGGGCCGCGATCTGTCGGACGAACTCGGCTTTTGGTTCTCGTTGCGTCCCAACATGGGCGCACTCGCTGTAGGCCGACCAGGTGCTCCTGGCCGGAATCCAATCAAGACCGGCGACAACTCGATGGAGTCGGCTCAGATTGGCCTTGATCATCTCGGGCTTGAAACCCGCCTCGGATAGTTCCTGGCGCACGTCTCTTCCAGCCGACTTCCGCTGGGCGCGAGCCTGCATCACCACGTCGAGCAGCACCCCCTGCTTGAGGCGGTTGCCGCGCAACATCGCCTGAGCGGTGTCGGGGT
>JBOGEW010000155.1:0-2483 GCA_050742075.1 Acidimicrobiia bacterium | reverse complement strand
CTTTCCGAAGCGCGCGATGGGGCGGGGGCGGGATTGCGCGTCGTGTTCGGCGTCATCATTGGCACCGGAGTGGGTGGAGGAGTCGTGGTCCAAGGCGAGGCTCTTTCCGGACCCAATGCGATCGCGGGCGAGTGGGGTCACAATCCGTTGCCCTGGCCGCGTGACGACGAGCGACCGGGATCGCCCTGTTACTGCGGGCTGCGGGGTTGCATCGAGACCTTTCTCTCCGGCCCGGCCTTTGCGGCTAGTGCCGGCGCCACGGACGCTACTGAAGTTGTGCGAGCCGCTCGGCAGGGAGACTCCCGGGCACTCGATCAGCTCGACCTCTATTTCGACCGACTGGCGCGTTCGCTGGCCACCATCATCAACATGATCGATCCCGATGCGATCGTTCTCGGCGGTGGGATGAGCAATACAGAGGAGATCTACCAGAGGGTCCCTGGCCTATGGGCAAGGTATGCCTTCACTCCCACTGTTGGGACGCGTTTGCTGAGAAATCGCCACGGGGATTCGAGTGGCGTGCGGGGAGCGGCCTGGCTGGTCGACTAGGTCAGGTATTGATCACCACGACCGGGCACGGACAGGCGCTGAGGATTCGCTCGACCCGGGGTCCCAGGAACAGACGCGAGGAAACCGCCCTCACCCCGGTTCCGAGCACGACCAGGTCGGCATTGGTTCGGCGGGCGGTTTCGAGGATTGCATCCTCGGGCGCCGGTCCCATCCGCACCTCAGTTTCGGTGGCGATTCCCAGCGACTCGCCCACCTGTCGGAGGTCGTCCGTCAGTTGCCGGCCTATCTCGAGTTTGGTCGCCGCCCGGCCGGTTCCGGTGGCGAGGGTAGAACTGTCGGGAGAGACGACGTGGACGACCGTTATCAAGGCATCGGGCTCAGCAACGGCATAGGCCAGCTCCGCCGCCCGCCGGCTGTAAGGCGTGCCGTCGGTAGGGATGACGATCCGGCGCGGCCGCCAGTCGGCTGCGACCGAGGACCCCCGCACGACCAGGGAGGGGACCCCGACCAGGCGAACGATCTCATCAACCACGCCACCGAAGAGAGCGTCGGAAGTGGAGTCGACTTCTCTGGCGCCGAGGACGACCAGGTCGTAGTCGCGCTGGGCCTCACTCAAGACAGCAGCCACCGGATCGGAATCCTCGACCACTCGCTTGGTGACATTGGTCTCGAGCCCGAAGAGCGGCTCCAATTGATTTAGGAACTCCACCGATTGGGCGCGTTCTCCTCGATCGGCCACCGACATCAGAGTTACTGCGAGGCCGTGATCGCGGGCGAGGTGGCCGAGGAGGACTGCTTCGATGGTTTGGGCTCCACCGTGAACGTTGCCCCGCGGTCGCACCGGGAGAAGAACGCGCCGAATACCCGACACCAGCGATCCAACAGCCACTTCCTCGCGCCGGAGGCGGGCGGCCTCGTCGGCTTCCGGTTCTACCCGGTGCATCACATAACGAAGGGCAAAAGGAGCCATCAATGAAGTGACTACCGCCATCACGACGACCATTGAGAACACTTCCTGGCTGAGGATGCCAAGGGAGAGTCCGATCGAGGCGACGATGATCCCGACCGCCCCCCGAGCATTGAGGCCACTCCCGAAGGCCAGCGCCGTCCAGTGGCTCTGTTTGGCAAAGAACCGGGCCCCCAGGTAGGCCCCGATGGTCTTTGACGCGGTAGCCACTCCCACCACGAGCAACGTCAGCCACAAAAGGCGGGGTTGGGCCAGTCCGGTGATGTTGACTTTGAGGCCGGCAATGGCGAAGAAGATCGGTCCGAAGACCCCTAACGCCAGGCCCTCGAGCTTGTTTCCCACCTCGGCGGGAAGGCGTCTCATCTGCCCGAAAAGAAGTCCGATAGCAAAAGCCCCCAGCACCGGCTCCAGGCCGAGGAATTGGGTGAACGCTCCCCACGCGAAAGCAAGCACGATCACCAGCGTCAAAAGGCGGTCCTTGCTCTTGAGGCGGTCCTGGACAACGGCCAGGCCGCGGGTCACTAGATAGCGGCCAAGAGTGGCGGTGGCGACGACGAAGAACGCCACCGTGAGGATTGCCTGCAGAACGGCGCTCGGGGCAAGGCGACCGAGCGACACCAGCGACGTGACGATGCCGAGCATCGTCCATCCGGTGATGTCGGAAATCATCCCCGAGGCGAGCATGGTCTGACCAATGTCGCGCCGCATCAGCCCGAGATCCATGAGCACTTTCGCCAGAACCGGGATGGCGGTGATTGCCATGGCGGTCGCCAGGGTGAGGGCGAAGACCACGCGCTGGCTCGGATCGACCAGAAGGTCGGAAGGGAACCACCAGCCCAGCGCCAGGCCGGAGAAGAAGGAGACCGGCAACCCTCCCGAGGAGACCCCGAAAGCGGTGCGGGCCTTCCGCTTGATCATGGCCACGTCGGTTTCAAAGCCGGTGATGATTAGAAGCAGCATGACCCCGATCAGCCCTACTACCTCGAGGAGATAACCCTGGGTGGCG
>JBOGEW010000154.1:0-8798 GCA_050742075.1 Acidimicrobiia bacterium | reverse complement strand
CAAGTACCGTGATCGGCGTGAAATTGCCAAGTGGAGGAGTCCCATAAAGACCGAGCACATCCGTCACTCGATAGAAAGTGCGATCGCCTATCTAGACGAGCATCCGGAGAAGTCGCATTACACCGATTCTCCCGCGACGGCAGTAATCGAGGGCCTCAAGGCGCGGGTTACAGGTCCTGGTGGGACGAGCGTTATCTCCGACATGCCCGAAGGGGTGGGAGGACGAGGCTCCGCTCCATCACCTGGTTGGCTGCTCAGGGCCGCCATTGCGAGCTGCGACGCGACCGTCATTGCCATGCGAGCCGCGCAGGAAAGGATAGATCTTTCTAGCCTCGAGGTGACGGTTGACTCGGAGTCAGACGACCGCGGTATCTTGGGAATGGACGATTCCGTGCCGGCTGGTCCCCTCCGCACGAGCATCCGGGTGAAGATTGCCGCCGAGGGAGTGTCCGCAGAGAAACTTCGCGAGATCGTCGAGTGGGCCGATCACCATTCCCCGGTCTCCGACGCATTGCAGCGTGCCATACCCAAGACCGTTGAGGTTGAGGTCAACTGAATCGAGTCGGTCTAGGTGCGCCACGAGAACTCAGCCATGATCAGTGGCGACTGGCCCTCAGCTTCGGGATGGGAATTACCGGGAGTTCGTCCAAGCGCCGGTTCGGTTGCACCAGCACTAGAAAACCCTGATCAGGTGGGCGATATGGGTCCCGACGCGTTCTGCAGATGACCACACCCGCACCGGCTGCTCTCCTTACACGACTCGAGGCGACACGGTTCAGCTATGGATCAGGCTGGCCGGAACGGAAGATTGACCTACTTACCCAACTCGACCGAGCCCATTTGAGAACCGTCGCCCAGGTGGTGCGAATGCATGAGCTCCTGTGCGTCATGCGGGCCTATCCGGACAACGTCGATGTCTTGGTCAAGACTGAGAAGCTTCTGGCCCGGTTCGGACGCCGCGCTGACTTGGCTTCGTATAAAGATCGACTGGCAGACTCCGGTATTGCCGGCACCGACATCCGCTATCGGTTTTTTTGGCCAACGGCTCGATGGCTAGCGGCGCGCTGGTCTGATCGGCTGGTCATCGAGTGGGATCAGATCGACGATCAGGCGGCGTTAACGGCCGCTTTGCCGGTGCTGGTGACTCCTATCGAGAGTTCCTGGCTACGGGTGCTGAAGCCGTCGCCGAAAAAGGCTTTGGCCCGATTGGCGACAAACACCACCGAAGCCACTTTCTTCGTGCGGGCGGTGGAAGCGATGCCGGGTAACGACTTCACGAGGGAGGCGTTCTACGACTCGGTTGGTTTGCCGCTGATACTCCGGGCCAGCCGAGAGACGCCTTCTCGCACCATGGCCCACTATTCCGGGGTCAAGGTCAACTTTCCCACGGCGGCTCCGATCGCGAGCCGCCCCAATCTGCGGGCTGAGCTCGATCGGTCGCCCCGGACGATACGGACGGTTTCCTCGAAGGAGGGATCGGAATTGATCGATCTCGCCCGTGAAGCCATGGTCTGCAGGGGCCGCGACCTTGACGCCTTTGCCTACGGGGATCCGAACGACGTTCGCCTCATCGATGACGGAGACGGGTTGGCCTGGGCGATGATGGGAATCGTCCCGGAGCGGCGACCGATTCTGCGTGCTGCCTATGGCTACCTGATCCTGCGCAACGGCGTCCCGGTCGGCTATGTCCAGTCGGACACGCTTTGGAAGTCCGTCGACCTCGCCTTCAACACGTTCGCCACGTTTCGGGGAATAGAGGCGGCTGTCGTCCTCGGGCGGACCATGGCGATGCTGCGGCACCTCTTCGACGCCGCGTCCTTTACGCTCGAGCCCTACCAGTTGGGCGACGGCAATGATGAGGGCCTTGCCTCCGGGGCCTGGTGGTTCTATTACAGGCTGGGGTTCCGGCCCCGCAACGCACGAGTCCGCGCTCTGGCGAGAGCCGAACTAGAGCGAATGAAGCACAAAGGAGGGCATCGCTCCAGTGCGACCACGCTGGCCACGCTCGCGAAGGACTATCTCTATTTCGAATGGTCCGGGGTCCGGGCACCGCGATGGCCACGACTCGCCGCCCTGGGGTCCGAGGTGGGGAGAGGCCTTTCCCAGCAGAGGGCCGAGGCGGTCGGATCTGCTCCTCATCCGCTGGCGAAGGTTGCAGACGGAGAGCTCCGTCGAGCTACCCCGCCTGAGCTGCGCGCCTGGGCAAGCTGGACGCCCATAGTTTCATTGATGCCCGGCCTTGAGCAGTGGACCGATGACGAGAAACTGGACCTGGTGAAAATCATCCTCGCCAAAGGCGGCCCTCGCGATACCGATTACCTCCGCCTCTTCGATCGCCATCCCAAGCTGGGTGACGCTCTGCGGGAGCAAACGGGAGCGTGATGTGACCCCGACTAGGCGCGGGGAGCTACAAGGCCCGGTCGACCACGGCCATGGTCCCCAGGTAGCGGGCGCAATGGCTGTCTCCATCCCAGACGTCGGCCTGGGCGACGATGAGTCGCTTCCCAGACTTGACCACCTCACCCCGGCACCGCAATAGCTCCCCCGAGGCCGGACGGAGGAGGTGGACGGTGAAATCGGCGGTGAGCACTGACTGATGGGAACCCACCACGGTGGAGGCGGCTGCGCCGGCGGTGTGGTCGGCGAGGGTGGTGACCACCCCGGCGTGGACGTACCCGTGTTGCTGACGGAAGCGGGGGACGATCGCCAGCTCGGTTTCCAGCCAGTCCGGGCCGAATCCAACGAGGCTCACGCCCAGGTCGGCGATGAAGGGTGCATTGGCCAGCACCTTCTCGATCTGCGACTGCGACTCGCTCGCAGGACCCTCCTCGTCGTTCGGTGGAGGATTTTGCCGGGGAGACATTCCGGCTGCAATACGCCGGCCTATCGCGCGAAGCCGGCGAATCGTTCGTGAACCACCACTCTCCCGGTCGTGCTCAACATCTCCACCTTCTTCTGCAGTTGCTCGAGAACTCGGTGGCTCGGGCGACAATAGACCTCGATTGTTCGCAGATCGACGAGTTCGATGAACTTGCGGAAGGCGTCGGCTCCTATCTTCATGTGCAGCTCCAAGGATGAAGAGTCGGGATGAATCGCGATCAGGGTCATACGCATACCTTCTTCGTCGATGTAGAAGCCGTATGCAATGAGCTGAGGCTCGCGACTCTCGATGAAAGCCACCAGCTCTCGAACACCCGCTTTGACATCGGCGAGCCTGCCTTCTCTGAGGTCCGAATGGTCGATGTAGACGATGGGCTCAGACATGGTTACCTCGCGTTTCCAGCGTCAGCACACACCGTCAAGGGACGTTCAGCAGGGGCCGGTAGTTGGCGTGAAATATTCTCCGTCCCCACCTGCCGAGGACGAGGTGGGCGAGGGCGGGCGGCAGATTGCGTGTGCGGTCCCGACGATGCGTCTGCGAGAGGAACCACCGCGTCCGCGGCCTTCGACGGGCCACGAACAGCTCCAAGGCCCGGGCGACGCTGCGTTCCGAGGAGAGGCCTTCGGCAAGTACGAGGCCGATGACCCAAAGGCGCGTGACTGCTCAGATACCTCGGGCTTGTTCAGTGAGAGCGGGCTCGGGTTTCATCTCCGCGTAACTGCCGGAGATGTTCTTGTAGGGGCGAGAGTTGAGGGCGAGGACTGTCGTCAAGAGCCCGATCGAGCCGGCGACAATGAAGATCAGAGCCATGCCGCGATCGGGCCCGGTGCCGAACCAGCTTCCGATCGCCTCAGCTCCAGCACCGTCGGTCATGAACGGGATCACCCAGGATTGGGCGATGGGGCCAATGAGAAATGCCGTGACCGGGGAGGCGGCGGTTTCGACCGTTTGGGCAAATCCAAAGACCCGGCCCTGTTCGCGGTATGGCACCACCCTTTGAATGACGGTTTGCTCGGAAGCCTCTGCCATGGGGATGACGATCATGTAGAGAAAGAACCCAATACCGAGTGGGATGACCAGCGAACGGATGGGAAAAAGAATCGTGATGGTCCACATCACGACGTTCACCAAGAGCAGCGTGCGGACGGGATTGGTGCCGAGCCCTCGGCGAGCGACGATGACGCCGCCGATGATGAACCCGAAGCTCGAGATGGCGAGGAGAACCCCCCAAGTCTCAACCGACATGAGTTCAAGCCCATAGGGGTCCATCAGTGCCATGAATACCCCACCCAGAAAATTGTTGAAGGTGCTGAAGAACAGCAACGCCAACAGTCCCCGCACTTCTCGCACCGCCCGCAGGGCGCCTCGGGCGTCGAACCTCCTCGATCCCTCGATCGGGGCGTCGTCGTGGGCGTGGGGGGCAGTGTCGTTGTCGAGATGGATCGTGGCCAGGTGCGCGCCGGCGATAGCTGTCAATCCCACCGTGATGATCAGGCACGCACCCATACCGAGCTGACCGATGGCGAGCCCACTGAAGACCGAAGTGAGGGCAAAGGAAACCCCATTGGCTGTTCCGACCAGGCCATTGGCCTTGTCGTGACGATCATCCGGGACGAGCAACGTCACTGTTGTCGATAGCGCCACTGCTCGCAGGTTGCCGGCAATGGCCCCGGCAAGGACAAACGTGATGAAGACCCAGGTGAGCGGTTGGCTCAGCTGAGGAATCGAATCCTCGGGAGCGACCAGATAGACGACGCTGGCGAGCACGAAAAGCACCAGGGACAAAGCATTCGACAACGCCATCGAGGTTTTGCGTTTGTTCCGGTCGACGAAGGTTCCGAAGAAGATGCCGGAGGCCGCGAAAAGCAGCATGTAGGACCCGCCGATCACGGAAGAGGCGATGACCGATCGAGTCTCGAGATAGACCCAGAAGGTGAGCGCGAACCAAAGAAAGTTGTTGGTGGTACTGGCCAGCACCGTGTTGGCGACAAGCCGGTAGAAGCTCCGCACCGCTGGGACCTTACCCCTCTACGGGCAGGCCAACACTCGACCCTGCTCCCCTGCAATCAGTGAGGCGGGTCAGGGTTTGGCGAGCTAGCGGGCGGCGTCGAAGGATCCCTCGAAGGTCACCGTTCCACCCGATCCGGTCAAATTAATTACAGGGCTGTTGGGACAGCTGAACTCCCCAGCGAGGTTGGTGTCCTCGACGGATTGGTAGTTCACCGTGCATTCGGTGGTCGTTCCGCCTCCGCCTGTCAGTTCGGCGGTGGTGACCGAGATTGCCCAGGAGTCGGGATAGATGGCCAGGCCGACGCCCTCTCCACCGGCACCGACGTAGTAGAGCGTTGTGCTCTGCCCATCAGTCAGGCTGTTGGCGGACACCAAATCGGCATCGAAGCTAGCGGTGGCATCGCCGGACATCTCGACCTGTATCAGTCCCTCTGTCCAACTGCCGTCCGACAGGGCCACTTCAACGCCGCTCCCGTTTCCGCCAGCGTTTTCCACGCTTGTCGCCGTGGGGTCAATTGGCTCTGTCGTCGTAGCGGAGCCGGCCGAAGCTTGGCTCGTCTGGCTCGGGCTCAGGTTGGTAGGGGCTGCCCCGTCGGGGTTGTCGGTTGCGTTGCCACCTCCCGAGCCACAAGCAAACAACACCACCAATGGAAGGAACCAGGCGAACGAACGATGACGCTTCATTTAGTCGAAGCTATCAAGCCCGGTGGGAGCGCACACTAGGGAGATCCCCAGGAATTCCTGGCGATGGTGACCGATCGGCGACCGGTGCCGTTCAAAGGTCAGCGAGACATTGCGGAGCTGGCCGTTTCTTCCTCTTGTAGGTTCGGGCTGACGCCCTGTCGGGTCAGCCGGGCCGTCAGCCGAAATCGGTCTCCCCGGTAGAGCGAGCGTACGTACTCGACGGGGCGGCCGTCGGCGTCGCGGCTGCTTCGAGTCAGAAGGAGCATCGGCGTGGAGGCATCTGAACCGAGCAATCGCGAGGCCGATGGGGGCGCCAGGACGGTTTCGATGGTTTCTTCGGCATCGATCGGAACCACTCCGAAGCGCTCCTCGAGGATGGCGTAAAGCGACATACCAACCGAGAGTTCCTCGGCGATCCCCGGGAATCGGACGTGATCGAGATACACGGTCTCAACCGCCATGGGCTCACCGTTTGCATAGCGAACCCGTTCAACTCTCGTGACCGAGGAGTTCTTCTTCAGGCCGAGTCTGCTCGCAACCTCGTCTTCAGCTTCGGTGACTGCGACATCGACGATGCGCGATCCCGGCCTCAGCCCCTGAGCCTTCATGGCTTCGGTGTACGAGGTCAGTTGCACGTTCTGATTGACCTTCGGGGTGGCGACGAAAGTGCCGCGACCTTGTCGCCGAATAATGCGTCCCTCCACCGCCAGATCATGAAGGGCCTGGCGCACCGTCGTTCGCGAGACGTTGAACTGCTCGCTCAGCGCTCTCTCGGGAGGCACCGGAGTTCCGGGGGGAAGGCCGTCGATCTGCTGGCGAAGCCACTGCCGCAATTCGTAGTACTTGGGGAGTGGCCCGTCCCCCGGGGATCGGCGGGCGGTCACAAATTTCCGCCCGCGCCCAGCTGGCGTCGGTAACGCACCACGTCCACTCGGTCGCCCTCAGCGGTCCCCAGCGCCAGGACCTCGTCTCTCCGGGCACCATCGAGCCGAAAGCCGCAGGCCTCATAGAACCTGCGGGCCTGGAGGTTGGTGGTCACCACCCACAGCGTGACGTCCTCCAACCCCGAGGCGAGCAGAAAGGCGAGTGCGGCGTCGAGTAGTTCACTCCCGATCCCGGCCCCCTGCGACATCGGGTCGACGTGAATCGAGTACACCTGGCCGGTACGCGTCGCAGCGTCATCGGTGTCCGCCGTCGGACCCGTGTACACGAACCCGCACAGGCCCTCATCCTCATGGGCGACGAATACTTCGCTTCCCGCCCGGGAGTCTTGAAGTCGACTGGTCCATAGGGCCACCCTTTCGTCGCTGCCCCGCAACGTCGCCTCCCGGGTCCGAAGGAGTTCGGGGTAGGTGGCCAGAAAGGATCGGCCGTGCAATTCAGCGATCGCCGACGCGTCGTCAACGGAGGCCGGTTGAATCGTTGCCAACCCTTGGTCCCCCTGGTTGCTGGCATTACTCATGGCATCGCCAGGATTCGAGCGGGATTCTCCACCAGCATCCGATGCAACGAAAACTCCGACACGCCCATGTTTCGAAGGCGGGGGAGAACCACACTGTGCAAGAAACTGTGGCCGAAGCGGCCATGGGTTGAAGGGTTGAGATAGGCCTCGGCGCCAGACATGTCGCAGGAAAGGACGATCTGATCGTCGTAACCCCGAGCACAGAGGTCGGTTAGCGCGGTGACGCGGTCGTCATCGCTTCGGTGGTAGGTCCATTTGATGTAGGAGCCCGGTCCCTGGCCCTCGCTGTCGGGGACGCGGTAGTCGAACCACTCCTTGCCGAAGGTGTCGAAGCCGACGTTGGCGCCGGTGGCGAGGACCTTCTCCAAATATCCGACATCGGGCCGCAAATCCAAATGTCCCAGCACGACCCGTCCCAGATCGGCGCTCTCCTCGCGGAGGATCGCGGCTTGTTCAAGCGCCATGGTGCCGAGAGTGCAGTGGGTGGAGATGGCCAAGCCGGTTTCGAGATGCGCCCGCGCCACGGCTCGCAACTGAAGCTCCTCGCGAGCAGTGATTCGATCAAGACTGGTCCCCACCTCGCCAAAGATCCCCACCCTGACCCCATTGATGGAAGTGGTGGCGGCGTCCACATAACGCCTGGTCATTTGGTCGAGATCGTCCTCGGTGCGCATCTCGAGCCAAGGGTCCTTGTAGAAGGAGAAGCCGGCCACGATGTGGAAGGGCAGCTTTGAGCCCATGCGTTGCAGGCGGGTGAATTCGTCGGTCCCGTTGCTCGCCCGGCTGGCGCCGCTTAGGTCAACCAGCGCCTTGGCTCCCAGACGGAAAAGGCCTTCCAGCGCCCGGGGGGCGAGGTCTTCGAGGTCGTTGGGGTCCCCGCCGGAGTAGAACCCGGCCGGCGCCAGCGCCAGGAGATGCTCGTGCATCAGGGTGGGCCCCAACTCATCTGGTTCTATCGGCCCGCTGACCGTTTCAATCCGCATGCCCTGGTTGCTCGATTTCCTCTCGGATCCCGTTGACGCTGTTTGCTGCGATCCGTTACGCTGGCATTGGTCTAGACCATTGGTCCAGACCATTCAAGTCGTTGGTGCGGGAGGAGAGGAATATGCAACTCAGGAGACTGACCAGGTCCGTCGCCGTCTTCACGGTTATCGGCCTCTTGCTGGTGGCCTGTGCCCCGCCGACCACCACCGACACCACCTCCATCGCCACCACCGCCGGCCCCGCTACGACCGCGGCCGATGGGGCGACAACCACGGCAGCTCCCACCGAAACCACTGCCGCCGCGGCGGGGGGGAGAGTCATCGTGGGGAGGACGGGGGACATCGACAACCTCGACCCCCACCTCGCCACCGCCTTCCAAACCATCGACGCCCTCGAACTCGTCTACGACACCCTTTTCGAGCTCGACGCCGACCTCAACATTCAGCCTGGGTTGGCCGCCGATCATTCGTACAACGAGGACGGCACCGAGTTGACGCTCAATCTCCGGGAAGGCGTGACCTTCCACGATGGCGACCCGTTCACCTCCGCCGACGTCGTCGCTTCTCTCGAGCGAATCCTCGACGAAGCGACGGGAGCGGTGGGTCGGAACTTCATCCTCTCAATCGAGGAGATCACTGCTCCGGACGATCTGACCGTCGTGCTTGGGCTCTCGGTTGCCGACGGAACGCTGCCGTCGGTTCTCACCCGAGTCAATACTTCGATCATGTCCGATGCCTCGATCACGGCCGGCACCGTCGGGACCGAGCCCAATGGGAC
>JBOGEW010000153.1:0-6355 GCA_050742075.1 Acidimicrobiia bacterium | reverse complement strand
CGGTCGTTCGGATCGATTCCGACCCGATCGATCTCTAACCCAAGCCAATCGGCGTCATAATTACCCGCCCGCCATGGCCCTTTTTCCTATTCGACATTTCGGTGATCCCGTTCTCCGCATGCCCGCGTCTGTAGTCAAGGACATTGACACCGGCGTACGCAAACTGGTGACGGACATGATCGAAACCATGTACGCCGCGCCCGGGGTGGGACTGGCGGCTCCGCAGATCGGGGTGTCGAGGGCCGTCATCGTCTTCGATGCGCAAGATGACGAGGGCGCCAGGGTTCTGATCAACCCTGACCTGGTTGAGAGCGACGGGGAGTACGAGTACGAAGAGGGTTGCTTGTCGGTGCCAGGCCACTATTGGCCCATCACCCGCCCGGGATATGTTCGAGTGCGAGGGCTCGACATCGATGGCAAGACGATCGAGTACTTTGGCGAGGGACTCCTGGGACGAGTTCTCCAGCACGAGATCGATCATCTGCGGGGCATTCTTCTCATCGAGCGGCTCGAGAAGAAGGTTCGCAAACAGGCGCTGAAGACCCTCCGCGAGGAAGCTCTCGGACTGGAGGCGTGAGCAAACCTTCTCTTCGAGCAGTCTTCCTGGGGACGCCGGCAGCGGCCGTGCCCAGCCTCGATCAGCTCGCCCGGGTAGCCGAGGTAGTGGCAGTTGTGACCCGACCGGATCGACCTCTAGGCAGAAGCAAGAAACCACAACCATCGCCTATCAAAGTCGCCGCGCTCGCTCGCGGCCTGGAGGTCGTCGAGGCGGACCGTGCGACTGACATCGATCCGCGACTCCTTCACGTGGATCTGGCCGTCGTCGTGGCCTTCGGGGTGATCATTCCATCGAAAGCGCTCGCGGTCCCCGAGCACGGCTTCGTCAATCTTCACTTCTCGTTGCTGCCGCGCTGGCGGGGAGCGTCGCCGGTTGCCGCCGCCCTTGCCGCCGGTGACCAGGAGACCGGAGTTTCGATCATGCAACTCGACGAGGGGCTCGATACCGGACCGATCCTCGCCGCTCGCCCCTTGGTAATCGGGAAGGAAGAGACAGCTGGAGAATTGACAATTCGACTCGCCTCCGCCGGTAGTTCCCTGCTGGCCGAGACGATTCCGGCTCTGGTGGCGGGAAGCGTTGTCCCCGTAACTCAAGATGAGGCGAAGGCGACCTACGCCGCCCGGCTCGTCCGGGCCGATCGGCGACTCGATCTCACCCAAAGCGCCGAAGACAACGCCAGAAAGATTCGCGCCCTGACCCCCAAGCCCGGCGCCTTCCTGGTAGTTGACGGAGAGCCGGTCGGAATCACGTCGGCGCGAGCACTCGACCAAAGTCTTGCAACCGGTCGGTTTTGGTCAGAAGGCGACCGGCTACTGGTGGGTTCAGACGGTCGCGCACTTGAGCTCGAGAGGGTTCGCCCGGCGGGCAAGAAGGAGATGACGGCCAACGCCTGGGCGCGGGGATGGCGAAAAACACCTGTAATTGATCCGTGAGCAAAGAGGGAGTGGCGTCGCGACTGGGAGCCGCGGCCGTGGTTGGACGGGTGATGCGAGAAGGGGCGTGGACCTCCTTGGCTGTCCAGGCTGGCGCTAAGGAACTGTCGGCCGAAGATGCTCGCACTCTCGAAGGTCTCGTTTACGGAACGATTCGACATTTGGCCTCACTGGATGCTGCCATTCGCCAGTACTCGGCCTGTTCGGCGATAGACGACGAAGTACTCGATCAACTGCGGGTGGGGACATTCGAGATTTGGCACGGCCACGCCCCGACGCCGGTGGCAGTTGACACGGCGGTCGAGTCGATCCGCTCGATTCGTCCCCGGTCGGCCGGATTTGTCAACGCGGTCCTGCGGAAAATCTCCTCAACCCCACCACCCACTGACCGCTCTTCGCGCCTTTGCCTACCGACATGGCTGATCGAGTCTCTCGATTCAGCATGGGGAGCGCAAGAGGTCGATGACTTCGGCGAAGCCTCCTTGCAACCGGCTCCGGTTTCGGTCCGGCTTCGTCCCGGGCAGGACCCGCCCCGAGGATCGAAGCCCATATCGCAGATCGCGGGCGCGTACGAGCTTGAGGGCCGCTTCCAACAAGGTGCAATTCCACTGGCCGATCCATCATCGGTGGCCGTCGTAGCAGCCCTCGGGGTCGAAGGCGGCCAACGGGTCGCGGATCTAGCCGCAGCGCCTGGTGGAAAGACCATGGACATCGTCGATCGTTTGGGAGGCGACGGATTTGTCGTTGCCTCCGATCGTCAGCAACGTCGTGCTTTGCGAGCTGCGAAACGGGTCCCCGAGGCGTCTTGGACGATCGCCGACGGCCGCGCACCGGCACTTCGCCGAGAGCGTTTCGACCGGGTGTTGGTTGATGCCCCCTGCTCAGGCCTGGGCACGATCCGGAGACGACCCGAAATTCGCCATCGCGCCACACCCGCCGAAATCATGCGCCTGGCAACACTCCAACAGCAGATGCTCGCTGCAGCCCTTGAACTCGTTGCCGATGGGGGGCGTCTGGTCTACTCGGTTTGCACCGTCACTCCCGAAGAAACCATCGACCAGGTGCGAGATTTGGGCGCCAAGCCACCTCGCCAATTGCCCGGCCGGCGGTGGGGAGATGGATGGCTTCTGGCCCCGCACCTCACGGGAACGGATGGCATGTTCATCGCAGTCTTCGATCGCTAGGCGCGCACCCCAGAGTCAGGGAGGCGATGACTAGCCAGATAGAATCGGCGCTTGAATGGCCACCCTTCGGATCGCCCCTAGCCTCCTGGCGGCCGATTTCTCCCGGCTCGGCGAACAAGTGGCGGAAGTCGAGAAAGAATCCGATCTCCTTCACCTCGACGTCATGGACGGACACTTCGTCCCCAACCTCAGCTTTGGTATTCCGGTGATTGCTGCTTTGCGCCCCCTGAGCGCCATGAAGTTCGATTGCCACCTAATGACGACGAATCCCGATGCCTACTTGGTGGAACTGGCCAAGGCCGGCGCCGACCTGGTGACCATCCATATCGAGGCGATCCCCGATCCCACCCGGGCCGCGCAAAAGGCCAAAGAAGCCGGTCTCGAGTTTGGCCTGGTGGTATCGCCTCCGACTCCCATCGGGGCGGTGCTTCCCTTCCTCGAGCTCTGCTCGATGGTCCTGATCATGTCGGTAAATCCTGGTTTCGGTGGCCAAACCTTCCTCGTCGATGTACTCGGAAAGGTTGCCGATGCCCGGAATTGGATTGAGTCCCATGGGCTTTCGGCCGATATCGAGATAGATGGCGGCATCACTGCTAGCACCATTGCTTCTGCGCGGGATGCCGGCGCAAATATCTTCGTGGCCGGCACCGCGGTCTTTGGCGACCCCGACCCGGCGGCCGCGATCAGAACTTTGAGAGCCAGGCTCGAGGCGAGAGAATGAGCGAACGCATCCTCGTCGTCGACGACGACCCCGACATCCTCGCGGTGGTAAAGATCAACCTCGAACTCGAGGGGTACGAAGTTGATACGGCCGAAGACGGTCGCGAGGCGGTCGACAAGGCGATGATCGAAGCCCCGGAATTGATCCTGCTCGACATCATGATGCCGAGAATGGACGGGTTGACCGCCCTTCGCCGGATCCGCTCCCACGGCACCACCGGCAACACATCGGTCATCCTGCTCACCGCCCGGGGCCTACCAGAAGATCGCGTCAAGGGCCTCGAGCTCGGCGCCGACGACTACATCACCAAGCCGTTCGACATCTCCGAACTCGTGGCCCGGGTAAAAGCCGTCCTCCGCCGAACGCAGGCCGCTCGCGACCTTTCGCCGCTCACCGGTCTCCCCGGCAACTTCCGCATCGGAGCTGAGATCGAGCAGCGAATCGAGGGGGGCGGAAGCTTTGCCCTCATCCATTGTGACCTCGACAACTTCAAGGCATTCAACGACCACTACGGCTTCATGCGTGGTGACGAGGTGATCAGGTTCTGTGCCCGATGCATGGTCGAGGCCAGTGAGGAAATCGGCGAACCGGATGCATTCGTCGGGCACATCGGTGGCGACGACTTCGTAGCGCTGACCTCGGCCGAGAAGGCGGAGGAGTACTGCAAGCGGGTCATCGAGACGTTCGACGACGGAATCCTCGACAACTACGACACCGCCGATGCCTTGCGGGGCTACATCGAAGTCATCGACCGTCGCGGCGAACGCTATGCATTCCCGATGGTCTCGATATCGATGGGCGTGGCTTCGAACGTATTGCGACCGATCGCCTCGCAGTGGGAGGCTTCTGCTGTCGCAGTCGAGATGAAAGAGTTTGCGAAGAAGCGGACCGGATCATCCTTCGAGATCGACCGTCGTACTGGCTGAGGTGACATCGCGCTGGGACGAGGAGATGCTCCAGGCGGCCGAGCTCGCCCGACCAACGCATCCCCACCCCAATCCCAGAGTTGGAGCGATCGTTCTCGACGCCTCGGGCGAAACCATCGGACGAGGATGGCACGTGGGCCCGGGCTCGCCCCACGCTGAAATCGTCGCCCTAGCTGAAGCCGGCGACCGAGCCCGCGGAGGAACGGTCGTGGTGACCCTCGAGCCTTGCACCCACCACGGAAGAACTCCGCCATGTGTCGATGCTCTTCTCGCTGCTGGCGTCGACCGGGTGGTGGTGGGGGCGCGCGATCCCGATCCCCGCGTTCAGGGAGCAGGGCTCGACCGACTCAGGGAGGCAGGAGTCGAGGTGATAACCGGCGTCGGACCGGGGGAGCAGGTCGACCCTGCCTATTTTCATCATCGACGCACCGGCCGACCGCATGTGACTCTCAAGCTGGCGGCCACCCTCGACGGCCAGGTAGCTGCGAGCGATGGCACGTCGCGGTGGATAACCGGAACTGAGGCGAGAACCGATGCTCATCGCCTCCGTGCCGACGTAGACGCGGTGATGGTCGGAGCCGGAACCGTGATCGCTGATGATCCCCTCCTCGACGTCCGACTTCCTGACCACGATGGCTACCAGCCACGTGCGGTAGTGGCCGTCGGCGAACGACCGCTTCCGGCGGGCGCTCGGATTTGGAAGCGAAACCCGCTCGTCCTGGAACAGGGAACCAGGGACCTATCGGACACACTGCGGGCTGTGGCCGACGAGGGCATCCTGGCGTTGCTGGTCGAGGGCGGGCCCCGCCTCGCCCGCTCACTTTGGACCGAGAATCTGGTCGACCGGGGTGTGTTTTACTTCGGAGCAATGGTTGCCGGTGGACACGGACGCTCGCTCTTCGATGGGGTGTGGTCCACCCTTGGAGAGGCCCGGTCGGTGAGGATCGACTCGGTCACTCGCCTCGGAGATGATCTCAGAGTCGATTTCTCTCCGTCCTGAGCAGATGTTTACCGGCATCATCGAATCGCTCGGGACAGTCCGCCAAATCGGCGGTACGGACGATGGCCGTCGCTTGGTACTGGAGGCCAAACTGGCGCCCGAGCTGCAGAAAGGCGACTCGATAGCGGTCAATGGTGTTTGCCTCACCGTCACCGATCAGGTCGATTCCGCCTTCGGCCTCGATGTTGTCTCCGAAACCTTGCGGCGGACCAACCTGGGAGCGCTTCTGGTCGGCGATCGGGTCAACCTGGAGCGGCCGCTCCGCGCCGACGGACGGCTCGACGGACACGTGGTTCAGGGCCACGTCGACACCTTCGGTGCCGTGTCAGCGGTCACTCCGGACGGGGTGGGGCGGCGAATCGCCGTCGACGTTTCCCCCCGTTTTCGTCGTTATCTCGCCGAGAAGGGCTCAATCGCGGTGGACGGGGTGGCTCTTACCATCGCCTCAGTGACGACAAACGGTTTCGAAGCCGCCCTCATCCCGTTCACCCTGGAGGCAACCACTCTCGGGTTGCGACAGGCCGGCCATCAAGTAAACCTGGAGTTCGATGTGCTCGCCAAGTATCTCGAACGATTGATGCTGGCCCGCGAGGAGGCCACATGACCTTCGCCACGGTTCCCGAGCTCGTCGCCGCCATTGGGCGCGGCGAAATGGTGATCGTCGTCGATGATGCTGACCGCGAGAACGAGGGCGACCTCGTGCTTGCTGCTTCCGCGGCGACCTCGGCCCATCTTGGCTTCATGATCCGCCATTCCTCTGGGATCTTGACGGTGCCGATGCTGGGTGAGCGTCTCGACGCGCTTGAGCTACCGATGATGGTGCGGGATTCGACCGACGTCCGGCGGACCGCTTTTACGATCTCGGTCGACGCCCGCCAAGGCACCACCACCGGGATCTCGGCGTCGGATCGAGCGCGGACCATCGCCGTCTTGCTCGATCCCGCCTCCACCCCACTCGACCTCGCTCGACCCGGGCACGTCTACCCGCTGCGCTATGTCGAGGGCGGGGTGTTGAAGCGGGCGGGCCACACCG
>JBOGEW010000152.1:0-21147 GCA_050742075.1 Acidimicrobiia bacterium | reverse complement strand
GCTTCGAGGGGGGTGAGGTGATAGTCGCCGAGCCCGTAGGCCTGATCGCCGCCGATCACCACCAGTCCCCGACCCAGGTCCTCGACGAAAGCAGCCAAGGGCTCTGAGTTCTCGGGTCGGGCAACGTTCACCAGCACGACCGCGTCGAATCCCAGCAACTCTCCGGCAGTTGGAATCGACTGCCTCTGCTCGGTTTCCATTCCCCCGGCCTCGAGCGCTCTAATCAGAGCATCTGCCTCACCGTCTACCCCTTCGACCACCGCCACCTTGGCCGGTCCGAGGATCCGGGCAATGCCCTCGGCGGAGTCGTTCTCCCCCCTGGTGTCGAACGAAGCTTCTATCTCCGCCTCGATCGAGAGAAAACCGGCTCCGGCCGCCACCAACTCGATTCCGATCTCGTTGCGGCCGGAAACCAGGTCGAGGGCAATGCTCTCGTTCTGATCTCCACTGCGAACTACAAGAGTCGCCGGGCCTGCCTGATTGGAACGGACGACGATCCTGACGGGAACGATGTCACCTTCCCTGACCGCCGCCGGGAGTTGGACGCTTTCGATCAATGCGTCGGGGCTGCGCGCCGAGTCCAGCTCGACGACATCGATCGCGACTCCTTGCTCGGCCAGACGCCTGGCGGCCGCTCTTGCGTCACCGGTGGTTGGGACGAGGTCGGTGAGTACCACGACCCTCCGCGAGCCTTCAGTCGGCAGGAGCGAGCCCACCGCGTCAAGCGCGGTGGCGAGATCGGTAGCTGACGTATCGGGAGTGGTTCGAATTGGACCCGGTTCGCGTCCGGTGGTGAAAGCAGAGTCGAGCTGAGCGTTCCGGCCAAAGACGGCTATCGCGGTGCGGCTATTCACCCCTGCTTCTTCGAGGGCCGTGGCCAGGAACTCGGCTTGGGCCTCGAGGCCTCCCGCGGAGATTGAGGCTGAGCGATCCAACAGGAAAAGGATCGATCTCTCGTCTACGGCTCTGGTCAGGACCGGCTGCGCGGCCGCGAGTACCAGCGCCGTTACGGCTAGGAGCCGGAGTAGCACCGCCCACCGGTGCTGGCGGCGTGGCACCGCCCGGCCTCCCCGGCGAGCGACGAAGGAGACGATGCCGAGTGCAGGAACCAGGGCGAGGAGCCACCACGGATGGCCGAAGCTCATGCCGTTGCCCTTCGCCAGAACGGCCGCTGATGGCCTACCCACCACTCAATGGCCATCAATAAGAGGGTGGCGGCAATCACCCAAGGCGCCCACTCGCGCAGCCGGGTGGAGGCCTCCTCCGCCTCGGTGACTTGCCCGGAAGTGGCGATCAGCCTCGAGCCACCGGCCGACTCGTCGGCGACGAACGTGCGGACGGCTGTCGCCCCCGGGATCACCTGATCGCCTGCACCGACGTACTCGACGCGATAAACCCCCGGTTGAGCGGTGTCGGCGAACTCAACCGCGCCCTCAGTGAGGTTGCGGACCGTGCCATCGGGCATGGTCACCCGGGGAATGGTCCCGACAGGCGCAGAGATCGGTATCGATACGCCGGCCTGATCGGTCGACACCGACCCCGCCGAGGATCCCCCGAGCCACTCGAGGATGCGGGCGCCCAGAATCGGAAAGCCGACTTGGACAGGCAGGTTGGAGCGGGTGAGGTCGAATGTGAAGTACGCCACACGGTGCCCGTTCACCTCTCCCAGCAGGATCAACGGAACATCACCCGAGCGAACTAACTCCAGCCAGCGCGGCGCCTCGACGACGTGGGCTTCTCCCACCACCATCGTCGAAAGGTCAACTGAGTCGAGGATGGGCTCGCCCGGGCGCTGGTAGGTGACAGCCAGGTTGCCGGCCAGCTCTAAGACCGTCACCCCTTCCGGCACTGTCTCCGGAGCGATCAGCCAGGTGGGGCGGTCGATGTCAGGGAGCCTGCCTCCGTCGACTACGGCGATATCGCCGCCGCCCTGACCTTCGGTCGTGAACCCCGCAACCGCGTCGACCAATGCTTCGAGGAACGGCGAGCCTTCGCCGGCGACAGCCACGAATTTTTCGGGGCCCGAGCCAACGATCAACGATGCGCGGTCGTCGAGCGGGAGGGCATCCTCGACATCTCGCAGCCGCACGGAGACCAGATCTCCCGGACCGGCATCGACTGGAGTCGTGAGGCGGGCGCTGCTCAGGCCAGGGACATCGAGATCGAGGAGGCCTGCGGCCAAACCGTTGACCGAAACCTCAGCCTGCAGGGATTGGTCCTCGACCCCGAAATTGGAAACGTTGAGAAAAGCCCGGGTCGTGCCTTGGGTAGAAGGCTCGAGGCTCCACGCCGAAACCGCCAGGTTGGGGCCGAAGTCGTCGAAGCGGACCATCTCCGCCCCGGCTACCGGCTCCTCGGGCAGCGGGGTGTCACCGCCGTCGCTGAAGATGAGGACGTTCGTCGGACGGTCGGGAGTGGCCAGGCCGCGAGCCAGTGCGATGGCGGACGAGAGATCGGCCCGGCCGCCGCCGGCTTGCAGCGATTCAATTGCCTCCTGAACAAGTTCGGGATCGCGGGCAAACGCCACCAGGACCCGCGGGTGGGCACCCGCCTCCAGCACCGAAACCTGATTCGCCTCCGAGAGGTCGTCGGTCAATGCCAGCGCCCGCTCCCGAGCCGTGCCGATGCGATCGGCCATTGCCATTGACCCCGAGGTGTCAACGACGAACACCGTGTGTGGACCCAGGAGAGTGCGCTCGCGATAGAAGGGCCGCGCCAGCGTCAGGACGAAAGCCGCGAGGACCGCCAGCTGTAACAAGAGCAAGGGCGTCCAGCGGAGCTTTTGCCACGGAACCGCCGATGACACCGGCAGCTCGGCCTTTTCCCAGAGCAACGTGCTCGCCACTTCCACGCGGGGTCGGCGCGAGCGCAACATGTAGAGAACGATGAGCGGCCCGGCCAGCGCGGCCAAACCAAACGCTGCCGGAATGAGAAAGCTCATGCCACCGCGTCCGCGCGGGCGAGCGCGGCGAGCACCTGTTGAGGAGCCTCATCCCGCGCCGGCACCAACACGTAGTCGAGCCCGGCCCGGCGCGCTCGTCCTGCCGCTTCGCTGGCGAAATTCTCAAGGGCCGTGCGGTATCGGCGCATCGTGTCTTCAGAGGTCGACACTGCTACCTCGCGTCCGGTTTCGACGTCGGCCAGCCTCAGGTCTCCGGCCAGCCCGGGGTCCAACTCCTCGTCGCCGAGCACGTGGAGCACCACTCCCCCCGCTCCGACGCCGAGAACGTCGAGAGCTGCACCAAAGTCGGGGGTCATCAGGTCGGAAACGACCACCAGCGCTCCCCGGTTGGGCCCTTCCCCCGCCAGCCTCCGCAGCGACGGCAAGAGCTCGCCACCCCCGGCAGCAGTGAGACCCTCGAGCCAGGACTCGAGCAACGGCCATCGGGAGAGATGGCGTCCGACCGGCCCCATGGTGACTGCCTTCGGTCCGCCGTGAAAGGCGACAAGTTGAACTCGATCGCCTCCGGCAAGCCCGAGATACGCCACCATCCCGGCGAGAAGCTTCCCCACCTCGAGTTTCCGGTAAAAGCCCATCGAAGCCGAGGCGTCAATCACCACCCGCAGCGGGAGCTCTTCTTCGGCCTCGAACTGCCGGACGAGCAATACACCCAGCCGGGCCCAGAGGTTGTGGTCGATGCGGCGGAAGTCGTCTCCTGGCACGTATGGGCGATAGTCGGCGAAGTCGAGACTCTCGCCCTTGTGGCGAGAGGCATGCCGCCCCGACCACTGGGCGATGACCCGGCGACGGGTGTTTAACGAGAGCCGTTCCAACCGGCCGCGCAACTCGGCCGTGAGCAGCATCGTTCAGCTAACCGGTTCGGGGGAGGGGTGGGCCTCCAAAACCTCGGTCACGATCTGATCGGCGCGAACCCCATCAGCCAGTGCCTCGTAACCCAACACAAGCCGGTGGCGCAATGACATCGGCGCCACCTTCCAGATGTCCTCGGTAGCGAGATTGGTGCGGCCAGCTGCCAGAGCATATGCCTTGCCTCCAAGGACGAGGGCCTGAGCCCCGCGAGGGCTGGCGCCGTTGCGAACATAACGACGCACGAGATCGGGAGCGAGATCGTTGTCGGGATGAGTGGCGCCCACCAGGGTGGCGGCATAGTGAAGCAAATGAGAGCCGGCCGGAAGGTCGCGGACCATCTTTGACATTTCGATGATGGCCTCCCCATCCATCGCCGGTGATGGCTCTGCTTCGGTACCGGCGGTGGTGCGCTTGAGAATCTCGACGATGTCGTCGGCCGGAGGAAAGGTGACCAGGGCCTTGAAAAGGAAGCGGTCGAGCTGGGCCTCCGGGAGCGGGTAGGTCCCTTCTTGCTCGATCGGGTTCTGGGTGGCCATGACCAGGAAGGGCCGGGGCAGGGAATGGGTTTCGCCCCCGAGGGTCACCCGGCGCTCCTGCATGGCCTCGAGGAGCGCGGACTGGGTCTTAGGCGTGGCGCGGTTGATCTCGTCGGCGAGGACCAGGTTGGCGAAGATTGGTCCCTCGTGAAACTTGAAGTCGTTGCCGGTAAGGACCTTGGTGCCGAGTATGTCCGCTGGCATCAAGTCTGGGGTGAACTGGACCCGACCGAATTCGACGGCGAGCACCTTGCCGAGCGTGGCTAGGAGCTTGGTCTTCCCCAGGCCGGGAACTCCCTCGAGCAGCACATGACCCTCGCAGAGCGCCGCCATCAGAACTGTCTCGACAAGATCCTTCTGTCCGACGATGACCTTGCCCACCTCATGGCGGGCAGCCTCCATCGTCTGTGCGAACTGTTCAGGGGTCATGGTTCAAGCTCCGTGAAATATTGTCGGACCAGATCGGCCAGATTCTCCGGTATCACCATCCGGTCGAGCGAATCGAGTGCATTGTCCCGGTAATCGGCGTAACGATCGACATAGCTCTGAAGCGGCAGGTTCTCGATTCCCTGGCCGCTGACGGTGCCGATCGGCTCGCCGGGAGTATTGCCGCCCGTGACGTCGACTCGGACCTCGTCACCTAGACCACCTTCCACCGGATCGAAGACCTGGCTTCGCTCGGGGTCGCGAGCGGGGTCGTGGTCGCCGCTGCCGGAGCCAACGCTCCCCGAACCGGTCCCGCCTCCCCCAGAGCCTGCTCCGCTGGAACCGCCGGCGCCCTGACCGCCACCGCCTCCACCACCCCCGGTGCCTTGACCTTGGCCTTGACCTTGGCCTTGACCTTGGCCTTGACCCTGGCCCTGGCCTTGACCCTCGCCCTGACCTTGGCCCTGACCCTGACCTTGGCCCTGACCCTGACCTTGGCCCTGTCCTTCTCCTTGACCTTGGCCTTCACCCGGCTGAGCCGCGGCCAGACGCTCCTGGGCGTCGCGTACCTCCGCCTGCGCTTCGCCCCGGCGGGAAGCGTCGGCGCTCTCTTGTGACGATCGCTCGAGCTCAGATGCAGCCGCCTCCAAGGCATCGCTCGCCGCTTCGGTGGCGGTCGGGTCCCCAGCCGCGGTCTGCAGCGCCTGGGCGGCGGCCGCCAGGGCATCGGATAGTGGCTGGTCGATGCCAGCGAAGTCCTCAGCGCGGGCCGTAAGCTCTGCGGCGGCCGCGATCATCTCGGCTGCCGAGGCCCCGGCCAGCCGGCTTGCCAAATCGCGGAGCTGCTCGGCGGCGGTTTGACCACTCGATAAGGGCTCCTGAGCAAGTCGCTGCTCGAGGCCGGCCAGCGCGGTTCTGCGCGCTAGCTCGGCAGGATCAGCCTGCTCGGCCAACTCCTGGCGCGCTTCGCCCAGAGCGGTGACGGCCTGCTCGAGGCTATCCGCCCGGGCGAGCTCTTCGAGAAGACGCTCGAGCGTCCCTCGAACCTCCTCGGGAGCCTCCGCCGCCGTTTCCTCGAGCCGTTCGATCTCGGCTCGAATCAATTGCTGCTCCGCCTGGCGCCGAGCGAGGGCAACGTCGGCGTTCGAAGGAACGAGAGCCATCACGAGAGTGGCAACGAGCGCCACCGCCACCAGCTTGGGGAGCGCCCCCCGCGGCCAAATCCTTCCGAAACCTTCGAGGGAGCGTCCACTAGACCAGATATCGGCGTCGGCGAGCTGGCGCCGCTCATTCGCCGAGGGCTCCGCCAGCGAGCTCAATTCGAGCGCGGTAGTCACCCGGTCAAAACCCCCGAGGCGGCGATCCACCCCCAGCGCCGCTCTCGCCGGAGAGGATCGCCCAATCAGGGCCATGATCACGGCGACGACCACCGAGCCAACAACGAGAGTGAGCGCGGCTGGCTCGGCCCAGGGCGTCACGACAAACCGGCCGATGCCAACCAGGATTGTGGCGAGGACGGCCGCTATGCCGAGCAAGATCATGGCGAGACGAACCGTCTCCGCGACCAGTAGGCGGGTGCGCGCCCGCGCCACCAGTTCTCTCACCGAGGAGGGAAGGGTCGGTCGCTCCCTCAAGTCAAGCCGCGGCATTCGTTCTCCGTTTGGTCAAACGAATCCGGCGGGCCGGGGTTCGCACCACCTGGGCGGCTCGGAGCAGGGCGAGCCCGGTGACTGCGGCATAAATTACGAGCGTTCTCACCCAGATGGGGCCCCTCCGTAGCCGAATGAGAGCCCCTCCTTCGCCATTCACCGGAGGGGCGATCATCTCCATGGCCATCACTTCATCTCTGAGAAGGGGCATTCCCCCAAAGAACACCCCAGCGTCACTGCCTTGTCGGGCGTAAATCAGGGCGTCGATTGGGACAAATGGGGTGAAGGTGAAGTTGTTCTGAGAGCGCAGGGGAACCCGGATCGCATCAACCATTCCTACGTAGGGATTGAGCCAGGAGGCGTAGAACTCACGGCCGCGGGGCGGGATCAAAGATTGGTTCGACGGTCTCAGGAGCAGAAGCTCGGCGAGAACGAGGGCGAACGTGATGAAACCGATCACGAACGCGAAGGCATAAGAGCCCGCAACGGCGCCGCGGCTTGATCGGGCTCGCGACGAGATAGCAATCGAAGCGCTGCCGAGCATGATGGCTGTCGCCAGCATCATCGCCAGGGCGGCGAAGACGTCACCAAAGGACATTCCCCCGAAAAGCAACGGGATGGCCACCACGGGCGCCACCGCCACGAGCAGCAGCAAGAAGTAAGACATCGACGAGCTCAACTTCCCCAGCACCAGTTGCAGCGGGGAGAGCTGTGTGACCTGAAGGAGCGGCAGGGTCTGTCGTTCTCGTTCGCTGACGATCGAGAGCGCCGTCACCCCGGGAACGATCAGGATGACAGTGGTCATCATCAAGAGGGCCATCGCCTGAAAGAGGAAACGGCCCATGTACTCGGTTGCTAACAGCCTTCCGAGGATCGAGGTTGACACCTGCTGGCTGACCAAATACGAGACGTAACCGAGCAGCCCGATCCCGATCGTCCAGAAGAACAAAAACCAGGGGGATCGACGGGTGCGGAAACGCTCCAAGACTTCTCTGCGCAGAACCGGGTTCATTCCTCGTCTCCTGCGGTGATGCTGAGAAACAGCTCTTCCAGTCCGGCTACCTCAAGCCTCCAGTCGAAGACGTGCTTGCCACTCGCGATGACCAGGCCGAGAAGGCGGGCGGAGTCGGCATCCTCCCCCGTGAGGACGAATCGCACCCGTCCTCGCTCCACATCAACTTCGGACACCTCCGGCTGACCCGCCAGCATGGCGGCGACATCATCGACCTCCTCGTCCGGAGCTCGCAACGAAACCCGCCGGGTGGCGGTAAGGGTGCGGCGAATGTCCTCGAGGTTTCCCTGCGCCTTGACCTTGCCATCGTCGATCACCGCCAGATGAGTGCAGATTCCTTCCAGTTCGGAAAGGATATGGGAGGAAATGATCACTGACTTGCCCATGCGGGAAAGCTCGGCGATGAGTTCGCGCAGCTGCACTCGCGCCCGCGGGTCGAGACCGGACGCTGGTTCGTCCAGCACCAGAAGTTGGGGGTCATGAATCAACGCTCGAGCGAGCGATAGCCGTTGCTTCATTCCCCGGGAAAGAGTGTTGACGTCGGTCCCGGCCTTCTGCTCCAGGTCGACAAGGGCAAGGAGATCAGCGATCAGGGCAGGCCGTTTGGCGGACGGAACCTTGTTGGCGGCGGCGAAGAAGTCGAGGTATTCGGAGGCGGTGAGGTTCTCATAGAAACCAAACGAGTCAGGCATGTATCCGAGGACCTTGCGGACCGCACCCGGGCTGGTCTCGGGATCGACTCCCACGACTTCCACCTTCCCGGCGTCGCGGGAAAGCAACGTGCTGATCACGAGCATCGACGTGGTCTTTCCAGCACCGTTGGGACCTATCAATCCGAAGACCGAGCCCTCCGGGACGTCGAGGTCGATGCCATCCATTGCCCTCACCGCGCCGTAGCGCTTCTCGACCCCGCGCAAAGTCGCAATAGCCATCACCACTCCAGCGAGAAGCCGTAGGGAGACATCGATGTCTCGAAGGCCACGTCGAGGTTCTCGGGGTCATCGGTCGAGGCCCGCAGAAAGACTTCGCCTTTCAGGTTGCGATGACGCTCGAGATCGATTTCATCTCCGGGGGTGATGGCCTCGTACGCGTCTGCCGACCAGTTGTAAATCTCGAGGTGACCGGGGATCTCGCCAAACATGTTCGTTACCTCAAGGATGGGGGTGCGGTCGAGGGACGCCGGGAGATCCCAGCCCACAGTCATTTGCCGGGTCTGAATGGCGAGGTAACCCGGCCCGTAGTCGACCCAGCTGGCGTTGCCGGCATCGACCAGATGAGAAACCGAGACAGATTGATCCAGGGGCAGGGTGGCTGTCAGATCGACGGGCGTTAGTACCAGAGTGCTCCCTGATGCCTCGACAGTTCGACCGTCGAGGTCGATCGGGAGAGTGAAATCGTCGGTAAAGCCGAAGAAATAGCTGTTCTCGCCTTCGAGAAACCAGCTCGCCGCGTTGCCCAGAGTGCTGATTCGGTTCCAGATGTACGGATCGTTCCAGAGCTGGCGTTCATTGATCACCGCGTCGCCCACCGAGCCGAAGTCCTGCTGACCGGCGATTCCGGGAGCCACTGATTCGCTGGCGGTGTCACCGGGTTCAAGTGAAGTCGAAGCGAGGCTCACCCGACCCTTGGCGACCACGCCCCACGCCCAAAACGTATAACGCGAGGAGTTGGTGACCGTGGCTTGAAGCTGTCGGTCACTGGCGCTGAAACTCACTTGGGGAAGAGAGGTCGACTCCGGGCGCCAGCTGCTCTGCAATCCGGCCGATCCCAGCTGCTCGAGGGCGAACACAAATCCCCCATTGCCGTTGGCCTCTGCGGGCTCAGGTGGCCCGAATTGGCCCATGCCAGAAGGATCGAGCGTGGCGGCGAAAGGATAAGTGACCCAATCGGTGGGGGTGGAGAGCGTTCGCCGTCCGCCGCTTCCCACCGCGAGGACCGTGGCGCTGCGTCCCACCGATTGGTCCTCCGAGGCGATGATGATGGTGCCGTGATTGAGGACGTTCGTTTGCAGACGTTCCCTTCCGGCCAACCAGAAACCGATCACTCCCAGGAAGGCGAGGACCGGGATGGTCACCCAGGCGAGTTCCCTTTTCCCCAGCCGACGAAGCAGGGCGAAGTTGACCGGACCGACTAATACGGCGTAACCGACCAGGGCCCCCAGAAGCCAGGGCAACGAGGGAACGCGCTGGTCACCTCCGCTCACTGCCGATTGCATCAGCATCTGCTCGGGGCTTTGCCACATTTCCCGGGGGGCGAGCTGGTACCGGGGCGGGGTAATGATTCGGGACCAATCGTCCGTAGTCAGCGAGGTCATGCCCGAGACAGCGGTTACCCATCCTCTGCCGTAGGGGAAATGATTGTCAGATCCAGCGGTGATCGGAGTGCCCAGCTCGAGACTCAGAGCGGAAAGACGGCCTTGATCGACGATCAGACGACCGCCGTTTCGAAGCCAGTCGCGGGTGACGGGTGGCAGTTCGCCCGGATCTTGGACGACGAGATAGCGGGCAACACCAAACGCGTCGCTGTCGACTGCAGTTGAAGCCGCAATCACGTCGCGTCCGGTCACTGCGACGGCGGCCCGATCGATTCTCTGCACCAGCTCTTCTGAACCGACCACACCGACAATGGGCTCGTCGGTGGCTGACCGGAGCGACAGGTTTGCGGTGGCAGATGCCTCGGTAGCACCGTCCTCGTAAAGCCTGAGGCGCACTTGCGTCGACCCGACCGGGAGCCCGACCCGAACCGAATAGGTCTTCTGGCCCCCAGCCGGAATTTCAACCGGGATCAGCTGGGTGGCACTGGCGACTCGCGTCTCGAGCTCGCCGGCAAAGAGAACGTCGGCGGAAATGGTGACTGCGACAACTATTGGATGCTCGGGATCCACGTATCCCGCCAACCCAGCTCTGGCCTCGAGCCGGACAGGAGAAGTCTGCTGAGCCGTGGCAGGCACGGCCACCCCGACGATGGCCAGAACACAGAGAATGAGAAGCCGGCGGGCCACCTCTGTCAGACGCCGGCGAACCGGAGAGGGTTCCCCGAGACCCAAGGTAGGTCTTACTTCTTCGACTGCTGGTAGTAAGGGTCGGCCCCAGAGGCGTGATCGGTTACATCGACCACCTCTGTGAGCTCGGGAATCGACTCCTTGAGGATCCGCTCGATACCCTGCTTGAGCGTCACCTGGGCCATCCCGCACCCTTGACATCCGCCTCCGAGTTTCAGATAGGCGATGGTGCCATCGACGGAGACCAGTTCCGCCCGTCCCCCATGGGCGGCAATCGCCGGGTTCACGGCTTCGATGAGCACCTGACTGACCTGTTCGGCCATCGGTCCTTCGAGTGTGCCCTGCGGAGCCGCCATCGACGGACTGGCTGTCGGGCGGTTGGGATTGTCCATTGCCAACCCCTCGTCTCCCATTGTGAGTGAAGCCCCACGTAGAGGCTCCACGCTTTGATGGGGAATCATCACCGCCAGGTCGCCATGGCGCTCGACGTGATGTTCCGCCTCGGCGTCCTCGGTGGGGATAAAGGCTAATTCGTAGGCGTATTGGCCTTGCCGGGTCCCGGTCACCTCGATAAAGAGCCCGATCTCGCTTTCCCCCGGCTCCTGGTCCCTGAGCTCGCGGATCATGGCCAGGGCTTCCTCGGAGATAGCGAGCAGGTTTTCCATGCGACACCCAGTCTATTTGCTCTTCTCGCACATCAATCGACGTTTGCCCCCGGATGGGCGAAAACGTCAAGATGGTCGTTGATGCCGCGAGTTTTGCTGATCATCCCGACGACTTCCTATCGGGCGACGGACTTTTTCGACGCCGCCGAGGCGCTGGGGGTCGAGGTGACGGTGGCGGCCGAGGAGCCGCTACCTCTGGTCGAGCGAGAGAGATTCATCACTATCAACTGCGAGCGTCCGGAAGAGGCGGCTAGGGCCATCGTCGATCTGGCAAGCACCACTCCGATCGATGCGATCGTTCCGGTCGATGATGCCGGGGTGGTCATCGCCGCCCTCGCCGCCGAAAAGCTCGGCCTGCCTCACAACTCACCGTCGGCGGCAGCCGCAACCCGCGACAAGGCCCTGTTGCGACAACTGCTAGCCGCGGCCGAGGTCGATCAGCCCCAATTTGCCATCATCGACGACGACGGCGCCGCGGCCGCGGCAAGCATCGGTTTTCCCATCGTCGTCAAACCGCGCTCCCTCTCCGGAAGCCGGGGGGTGATCAAAGTCGAGAAGCTCGAGGACCTTGAGCAGACGATCGCCAGGGTGCGTGAGATCGCGGACGACCGCACTCTCCTGCTGGAAGAGTTCATAGGTGGTCCCGAGGTGGCGGTCGAGGGCATCGTATGGGACGGCGAGCTCGAGGTGCTGGCAGTTTTCGACAAGCCCGATCCCCTCGACGGCCCCTTCTTCGAGGAAACCATCTATGTCACCCCTTCCAGCCTGCCGCCCCTGGTGCAGAAGGAGGTGGGGAGGGTCACCCAAAAGGCCATCGTCGGACTGGGCCTAACCGAGGGCCCGATACACGCCGAGCTGCGCATCGCTCAAGGCGACCGCCCAAGGCTCATTGAAGTGGCCGCCCGATCGATCGGAGGGATTTGCGGCCGCTCCCTCAACTTCGGCTTGCTCGACACCTCGCTTGAGGCCTTGATCCTGCGTCACGCCCTGGGGCGCCGGGCCCCGCTTCCCCGCAAGACCGGCGCCTCCGGAGTGATGATGATTCCTACTCCGCAAGCGGGCATACTTAAAGGCGTTAACGGAATCGATTCTGCGCGTGGGGTTCCCGGCATCCGTTCCATCGAGATAACGACACCGGTGGGAGCGACGATTCGTCCGGTCCCG
Organism: Acidimicrobiia bacterium; assembly: GCA_050742075.1. Classification (GTDB taxonomy): domain Bacteria; phylum Actinomycetota; class Acidimicrobiia; order Spongiisociales; family ZC4RG35; genus JACCTH01. The sequence goes on along the minus strand of JBOGEW010000152.1, from coordinate 8,883 downwards.
GAGGCGGACCGCTATCTCGGCTTCATTTTCGCCGCCGGCTCGGACCCGCGGTCGGTCGAGAAGTCCCTCCGGCAGGCTCACGCCCGACTGAGGATCGAGATCTCCTAGAGGTCATCACGACCTCGACAGCCCTCATCCGTCTGCCTAGGCGTCTTCCAGCGCTGCGGAAAGTGCCCGCCTGCCGATCATCGCCAATCGGTCTCCGCCGCCGACCCAGGCCACACCTAGGGCGATCGCCCATCCTCGCCCTCTTCTCCAAGTGTTGGCATCGAGCGCGGCTGCTTCTTTGAAAAGCGAACGAACTGGCTCGGCAAATAGCATCCAACCCACGGCCAGGTCGGTAGCTGGATCGCCCGCGCAGAGATCGCCGAAATCGATCACCGCCGACAGCTTGCCTTCACGCATCACGAGATTGAACGGGTGGAGGTCACCGTGGACCCAAACCGTCGGTTGGACCCATTGAGGAGTTTCGAGCACATCGGCCCAGGCGCGGAGGACTGCTTCCCGCTCCACCGAAGCGTCGAGGGCAAGGATTCCGCGTCGTGTCCTCTCCTCGCGCTCGGCGAGAGGGACTCCGCGGTAGGGATTGGTGGGGGCGTCGCCGGCTGCCGGGCGGTGGAGGCTTCTGACGAACTCGCCGAGTTGTATTGCCAGGCTTTCGAGCTCCTCAGGCCGGGCGTTGTCAGCGGTCGCTCCCGGGAAGAAGGGCGTGATCGTCCATGGCCAGGGATAGCCACACCCCGGAATCCCGCCCCGAACTGGCACCGGGATTGGCAACGTCAGATGGGGAGCGATTTCTGGGAGCCAACGTTGCTCGTGCAGGACGAGGGGCACACTCAGAGCGCGCCGCGGTAGCCGCACCAACAGGTCCGGACCGAGGCGAAAGATGGCGTTGTCCCATCCGCTGGCCAACGGATGCAGGGGCAGATGTGCCAGATCCGGGTGCTGCTCGCTCAACAGGGCTGTGACCAGGCCCTCAGCAATGCGAACCTCGGCGGCGGGTTCCCGCATCGCCGAGAAGCTAGACCCTTCTACGATCGGTTCGGTGCGACCGCTGATGAGACAAGCGTTGGTCTCGGCATCGCTGCTGCTGGCGGTCTCCTGCAGAGAAGCTTCTCCGCTGGCAACGCTTCTGGTCATCCACCGGGGCGTGACGGCTGTCGCTCCAGACGGAGAGAGCCAGGTATTGCTTGATCCCGAGGACGGCGCCGTCCCGAGTCAGCCGACCTGGGCGCCGGACGGAACCTTTGCTGTCTGGACCGAAATCGCGGCGGACGGATCGAGCGCAACGATCGCGATGGGAAACGAGGAAAGCCAAAGACGGATCGACGGAGGGACGGCCCCGTTCTTCTATGGATTCAGCCCCAACGGGGAATCGCTCGCCTATCTGGGAAACGACCCCGGAGGTGGAGGTGTAGCTCTGGGTCTGCTCAATGTCGCCGCTGGCACTGCTCGCCTCGTGGACGCCGGCCAGCCGTATTACCTCGACTGGTCACCAGATGGATCTCAGCTGGCGGTTCACGCCAATCAGTCCGATCTCTATCTGCTCGACGAAGCCGGAAACCGGACCGATCTCGACGCTCAACCGGGCCTCTTTCAGGCTCCGGCTTTCCTAACCGATGATCGGCTCCTCATCATCAACGGTGAGAACCTCGCGGTGCTCGACATCCACTCTTCTGATGTCAGAGACCTGGCGACGGTGTCGAGGTTCAGCGCGTTTGCGCCGTCACCCAACGGTGAGCGGGTCGCATTCATCGATAATTCCGAGGCTGCCCCCGGCGCCCTTAGCGTGGTGTCGATCGAGCAGGGTGAAGCCCAGCGGATCGAAGATGATCCGGTGGTGATGTTCGACTGGTCACCGGATGGGTCCCGGCTCCTTTATCTCACCCTGACCCAGGAGGGTTTGGTCCCCTTCGTCTGGACTGAATCAGAGACAACTGGTGGCGAGCTCTTCCTTCCGACCCGCACCTTCTTCCAGTCGTATTTGCCCTTCTGGGACCAATACAGCCGCTTTCTGACGATGTGGCGGTCTGACGGCTCCGGTTACATCCTCCCCCGCACCAATGGCGACGCGGCCGAGATTGCCTTCTACCCCAGCGACGGGGCCGAATCCCAGGTCGTGGCGCAGGGGGAGATGGCGGTCCCGGCTCCTTAGTACATTCGAGGAGTGACCAGAACCTTCGACGTCCGCCAGCTTTGGGCTTTGCCGAGGGTCGGGGCCCCGGCTGTAGCCGGGCCGGGCCGGCTGGTGGTGCCGGTCACCACCTATGACGTCGACGAAAACCAGGGCACCACCCGTTTGTGGGTGGTCGATGGAGAGACCGAACCCGAGGCGCTCACCCCCGAGGACCTCAACGCTTCCAAACCAATCGTCGCCCCCGACATGAGAAGGCTCGCCTTCGTGGCGGGAAAGCGGGGGGAAAGTGATCGTCAGCTTTACGTCGCTGACCTATCGGGAGGCGAACCTGAGGCCGTCACCGACCTTCCCCACGGCTGCCTGGGCGGTCGCTGGCTACCCGATGGCTCTGGATTGATCGTCCTCTCCTACCTTCTTCGAGATCATCTGAGCACCGAGGCCACCGCGGCCGAGTTGGAGCGAAGGAAAAAGACGAAGTTCACCGTTCATGCGACCGAGTTCGCCACTTACCGATACTGGGACATGTGGCTGACCACGGGTGAGGTCCCACATCTCTTCCGTCTCGATCTCGAAAATCGCCAGCTGATCGACCTGACCCCCGATGCCGTCCGCTGGTGGCAATGGCCCAACACCGACGATCCCTGGGATAACTTCGACATTTCGCCCGATGGACGCTTTGTCGCTTTCTCAGCCGACGCCTCCAGTCCGCCTCACCGTCAATTGCGCCATTCGATTTTCGAGCTCGACATGAGCACCGGGGAGGAACGTGAGCTGACCCCGAGCGCACCTTCCCACGCGATGAGGCCCCGATACTCGCCGGATGGCGGCGAGATCCTCTTCGGCCAGCAAATCCAGCCTGGCTTCTACGGCGATCGGGTGAGGCTTGCCGTCTCCGACCGGGCGAGTGGCTTGCATCGCATCCTGACTGAGGACTTCGACCGGTCCTGCGACCAGTGGACCTTCGATGGGCGCGAGGAGATCGTCTTCCTGGCCGAGGACCATGCCCGCACCGCGCTCTACCGGTTATCGGCTGCCCGCGGGGCGCCGACCGAGCTGGCCCTCGGCGGCACCCTCGCCTCGCCGGTGGTCGACGCTGAAGGCACCGTGTTCATGCTTCGTCATACGTTCACGCAGCCGCCCGAGGTGGCTCGTCTCGACGCGGAGGGGGCGCTCGTCCCGGTCACTCACTTCACCGATTCGCACCTAACAGAAGTCGCCTGGACCGAGATGGAGGAGCACACGATCCCCGGCGCGGACGGCGAGCCGGTGCAGTTCTATCTCCTCAATCCCCCCACCGACGCCAGGATGCCCCTCGTCCATCTCATTCACGGTGGGCCCCACGCCTGTTTTGGGGATGCCTGGCAGTGGCGCTGGCATGCGCAGATCTTCGCCGGCTTCGGCTATCGGGTGGCACTGGTCAACTTCCATGGCTCCACCTCCTTCGGCGAGAGCTTCACCTCCTCGATCAGGGGCGCATGGGGCGATATGCCCTACCGCGACATCGAAGCAGTCACAGATCACCTGATCGGCCAGGGTCTGGTCGACGAAGCTCGGATGGCCATCACCGGTGGCTCATACGGCGGATACCTAACGGCTTTTCTCACCAGCCAGACCGATCGCTACGCCGCCGCCATCGTCCACGCCGGAGTCACCAATTTCGGCGGCACTTACGCTTCGGATTTCACGGCCGGGCGACCACAAGCATTCGGGGCCGAGATTTTCGAGGACCGCGCTCGGGTCGATCGATACAGCCCTTCTTCTCATGCCGCCGGCTACAACACCCCCACCCTGGTGATCTGTGGGGAGAAGGACTATCGGGTCCCCCACACCCAGGGACTCGAGCTCTACGGGGTCCTCAAGGCCAAGGGGGTGCCCGCCCGCCTGCTGTTCTACCCGGGCGAGAACCACTGGATCCTCACCCCGCAAGCCTCTCTTCATTGGTATGAGGAGGTCGAGCGCTGGCTCAAGCTTTACTTGAGCGTTAACCCTTAGCCGCGCCAACGCGAGTAAGACGATTTTGTCATTCACTACCATCATCCTGACCGGTGGTGACCCGGTTCCCGCCTCGCTGCTCCACCGCCTCCCCCCCGCTCACCTCGTAATCGCCGCCGACTCCGGCTATCACCTCGCTCCCCTGCTCGGCCTGCAAGTCGACCTGGTCATCGGAGATTTTGACTCCATTGATCCGGGGGCCGATCTCTCGGCCAGCGAGGTCGAGCGACACCCCACCGACAAGGATCACTCCGATCTAGAACTTGCTTTCGCCGCTGCCGTGGCTCGCCATGCCACCGACTTGTTCGTGGTTGGCGGCGGTGGCGGACGGCTCGACCATCTACTCGCCAATGCCGCGGTCGTCGCCGGATACGAGCACGGCAGCGTGACCTGGCTGACCGGCCGTGAAAGCGTTTACGTCGTATCCGACTCCCGGACCGTCCCTGGATCCATCGGCGATATCGTCACTCTGCTCGCCCTCGGTGGTGACGCCCTTGGGGTGAGCACGAGTGGTCTCCGCTACCGCCTGGATCGGGAGACTCTTCGCTTTGGTTCGGCCCGCGGGCTCTCGAATGAGATGTTGACCACGGAAGCTCGTATCTCGGTCGACGCAGGCGTGTTGATCGCTGTCCACGTTCCCGCCGCGGACGACAGTCTCTAGTCTCGCCGCGTGGACTTTCAATTCGATTTCGACTCGATCGTGAACATGGTGGTGGCTGCCGCCCTTTCGGCCGTGATCGGTCTCGAGCGAGAGCTGCGCCACCAGGACGCGGGACTCCGCACTCACATGCTGGTCGGCCTCGGTGCGGCGCTGTTTGCCTCGGTCGGCCTCGCCCTCGGCACCGATCCCACCCGGATCGCCGCTCAGGTGGTCTCGGGCATCGGCTTTCTTGGCGCCGGTGCCATCTTTCGATCGGGAGAGACAATTCGCGGGCTGACCACGGCTGCCGGGCTCTGGGTTGTCGCCTCCATCGGAGTCGCTGCCGGGTCGGGGCTGCTCCAGATGGCGGTTATTGCTGCTTTGGTCGGAGTGGCGATTCTCCACGGACTGGCGCCGGTGGTTGACCGGATTGAGAAGAAAGCTCGAGCCGCGGACGAGTCTCAGAGCGCTTCGTAGACCTCGGGATTGGCGCAGGCGGGCAGCCGTTCGCCGGCTAGGCCGGCCGCGAGATTGTCCACCGCTAGCTGTGCCATCGCGTTGCGGGTTTTATGGCTGGCGGATCCGAGGTGAGGGATGATCAGGCAATTGTCCATTCGGACCAATGGGTGATCCGGGGGTATCGGCTCGGGGGCGGTGACATCGAGGGCCGCCCGGGCGATGACCCCCGTGGAAAGCGCTTCGGCGAGAGCTTCCATATCAATGAGCGGTCCCCGAGCGATGTTGACCAGTGTGGCCGTCGCTTTCATCAACTCCAGTTCGCCGCGACCTATGAGCCGTTGGGTTCTGGAGTTGAGTGGTGCTGAGAGGATGACGTGATCGGCTGATCTCAAGAGGTCGGGGAGCGGTAGATACGAGATGCCGAGCATCTCTTCGGCGATAGGTTTCCGACTTGGTCCGGTGTAGAGCAATCGGCAGTCAAAGCCTTGCAGGCGGCGAGCGATGGCCGAGCCGATACGACCCAGGCCAACGATCCCCACCGTCGAGTGATGAAGGTCCGCGCCAAGCAGCAAGTCGCTGCTCCATCGTTCCCACTTGCCTTCCCTGACCAGCTTCTCGCCCTCGGAGAGGCGTCGCACAGACGCCAGAAGGAGAGCGATGGCGGTGTCAGCAGTGGTTTCGGTGAGGACACCGGGGGTGTGTCCCACCGGGATTCTGAGTTCGGTGCATGCCGCGAGGTCGACGTTGTCAAGGCCCACCGCCAGCTGGGAGATTACCCGAAGATGTCGAGCCGCTTCGAGGAGCCTGCGGTCGATGCGGTCGGGAATCGAGCAGAGCAGACCTTCGGTCTCACCGATGACCGCTCGCAGTTTGGCGGGATCCATGGGCTCGGGTCCCGGTTCGAGCCAATGGTCGCCAATCGGCAGGCGTTCTTCGATCCCATCAGGCAATGGACCCGTCACGACATAACGAAACGGCACCGGGGCAGGGTAGGTTGGAGAGGTGGGATCCATGCGGGCAACCTTGTTGACCTTCCTTCTCCTTGCCGCCTGCGCCGACGGCAGCGAACAAGGCTTTGCGCTCGTGGAGCCGACAATCGCCACCGTGTCAGAGACGACCACAACGGCGCCACCCGTTGAGGCCCGGCCCGCGCCGAGTACGACGACTATCGCCCTGCCTGCTTACGAAACCGCGGTAGTCCACGTCAGCGACCCCGTCACGATCTACGTTTCTCCTCGGGTCGGGATCGAGACCCGCACCATCCCAGCCGAAACCATCCTCGGTACACCAACCGTGATGCCGGTGCTCGAAGGCCCCGTCGACGGTTGGGTCAAACTCTCCCTCCCTGGTCGCCCCAATGAAGCCAACGGCTGGGCCCGCGCCGAACAGTTTCGATTTGGGCGCGTTGATCAACGGATTGAGGTCGACCTCACCACCATGACATTGACCTTCTTCGAGAAAGGAGAGCCGGTCATTACCACTTCAGTGGCCATCGGCTCGCCGACGAATCCCACACCTGCCGGCGACTTCTTCGTCACCGACATCGTCGTTCTCACCGATCCATCAGGCCCATGGGGTCCTAATGCCCTGGGTCTCTCCGCCCGCTCGGACACCATCACCGAGTTCAACGGCGGTGACGGGATCATCGGGATTCACGGCACCAACCGCCCAGATCGCATCGGGGAGCCCGTATCGCTCGGTTGCGTGCGGGTGCCGAACGAAATCATCGCCCAGATCGCCGGGCGAGTTCAGCTGGGGATACCCGTCAGCATCGGGTGATCAGCGGGGGATCTCTTTCCAGGAGACGTCCTTATCAACTCGCGGTTCGCCGGGCAGGCCAAGGACGCGCTCGCCGAGGATGTTCTTCATGATCTCGGAGGTTCCCCCTTCGATCGAGTTGGCCCGGGCGCGCAGAAAACCTCGCTGACGCGAGACTCTGCCGAGACCGGCCGCTTCCGGACGCACGTAGGGATAGCCGCCGGGAAGAAGCAGCCCTTCTGCCCCCATCAAATCAACCGTGAAGTTGGTGATCTCCTTATTGAGCTCGGCCCAATGGAGTTTGGCGGTCGAGCCCTCGGGTCCCGGTGTTCCCTTCTGCAACAACTCGCTGGCCCGGCTGCCGGTGAGGCGAGCGACTTCGGCCTCCACCCAGAGCTTCATGAGCTCGTCCCGGAGGTACGCGTCGTCGAGTTGTCGCTCGTGCCAGACCTCGACGGCTTCGGCGATGGCCCCGCCCCCGCGCGGTAAGGCGGTGAGCCCGATCGCCACTCGCTCGTTCATGAGCGTCGTCAATGCCACCCGCCACCCATCGCCGACGTCGCCTATCCGGTAGGTATCAGGAACCCGGGCGTCGGTGAAATAGATCTCGTTGAATTCGGCTTCGCCGGTGATCTGGCGGAGCGGGCGAACTTCGACCCCGGGCTGATCCATGTCGGCGATGAAATAGGTGATGCCACGGTGTTTGGGGACATCGGGATTGGTCCGCGCCACCAACATGACCCAGCGGGAAGTGTGGGCAAGAGTGGTCCACACTTTTTGGCCGTTGACTACCCATTCATCGCCATCGCGCACGGCCTGGGTGGAGAGTCCGGCGACGTCCGACCCGGCGCCCGGTTCGGAAAAGCCCTGACACCAGATCTCCTCAGCGGTGAAGAGCGGGCGTAGCCACCTTTTGCGCTGTTCTTCGCTGCCATGGGTGGCCACCGTTGGAGCGCCCATCCCGTAGCCGATGACGTTGCGGGAAATATTGTCGCGACTGGCTCCGGCCTCGCTCAGCCGGGCGTTGATTCGTCGCTGGAGCCAGGGCGTCAGTCCGAGACCGCCGTCCCCTTCGGAAAAGTGGACCCAGGCCAGGCCGGCGTCGAACTGCTCGCCCCAAAACTCGACCTCGGGAGTGTGATCGGGGGGGAACTCCTCCAGCAATCGATCGACCGTCTCATCGACCCTGGTTTCGGCGGAGATAGTGGTCACGCTTGCCAGCCTAAATCGTTCTGCGGGCTGCAACTGTTGCCCAACGACGGTTGCAACCCTGGGTTCGCAATCAGGTCCCGGAGAGATGGCGGCCGATGATCATGATTTCTTCGTTGGCCGAGAGCGGGATCTCGTAACTCGAGATATCGCGGATCTCCGCGATGTGGGAAGCCACTTCCTCGACCGTGGGAACGACTTTGGAGCCGGCGAACCAGCCGGGGTTGGTGCCGATGAAGATACGGCCATAGCGTCCGCCGCCGGCGGTGAAAATCTCGTGTGTGAACTGATTCACTTCTGAGCAGAGGTAGACCACCATCGGCATCACCTGTTCGGGGGCGGCCAGTTCCGCTAGGGGACCGAGCAGCTGCTCGGTCATCCGGGTGCGGGCTACGGGGGCGATTACGTTCGAGCGAATTCCGTACTTCGCTCCCTCGATGGCGATGACATTGGAGAGCCCCACCAAACCCGTCTTGGCCGCTCCATAGTTGGTCTGTCCGAAGTTGCCGAAGATCCCGGCATTGGAGGACGTAAAGACGAAGCGACCGTACTGCGCCTCCTTCATCGCCCGGAAGGCCGGCAGCGAAACGTGAAAGGCTCCGAGGAGGTGGGTGTCGATTACCCCATTGAGCTCCTCTAGCCGAAGGTTGGCGAAACTCCGATCCCGGAGGATGCCGGCGTTGTTGAT
>JBOGEW010000151.1:0-3202 GCA_050742075.1 Acidimicrobiia bacterium | reverse complement strand
GATCGACTATGCGCCGGCCCCGCTCCTCGAGGTAACGGGCAGCCTTGATCTCTGCCTGCTCATCCCGGCGGGAATCGTCATCAAGAAGGGAACGGCGCTCCTCGTCGTCGAGTGAGGCCAGGAACGTACGTGGGACTTGGATGACGGTCATGACAGTGATCGAGCCCTCCGCGACCAGGAGATCGCAGAGGTTGGCAACCGCAGACGGTGGCAGGACGCCGGTGGTGGCGACTAGCACGTGCACGGATGGGGAGGTTAGGTCGGCAGCAAGCCTTAGGACCATGCGGTCTGAATTCAACCTGCGGGTTCGAGCGAAATCCCATCAGGGCCACGTCCTAAGAAAATCCGGTGCACCACGACCAACCCTTGGTCTGTCCACCCCCTGGTCGCCCTGCAACAGATTTGGTCACAGGTGGTCTTCCTGCACCGAATTTGCTGCCAATGGAGGTAGTGAGCCGGAACTCCTGAGCCGCGTCACAATGGAGTTGTGGAAGCTGCGCTTTTGAACCAAGTGACCTGGATGATCCCCAACGCCCTCGCTTTGATCGGCTCGGCGGCGGGCGAGGAACAGAACGCGATGACGGCCTCCTGGGTCACCCAGCTTTCCATGGAGCCAGTCCTGATCGGCGTCGGCGTGGACAACAAAGCCGTTACCCATCGCCTCATCTCCGAGGGAGGCGGCTTCAGCGTCAATCTCTGGTCGGCAGAGGACACCAAGGTATTCGTCAAGTTCTCGAAGCCCGCCGTGGGTGAAGACGGGACCCTCAATGGGAGGCGGGTGAGAACCGCGGTCACCGGCGCCCCGGTTTTCGACGAGGCCGTGGCCTGGATGGATTGTGCGGTACGACAGGCCCTCGACCTCGGCACCCACACCCTCTTTATCGGCGAAGTGGTCGGCGCCGAGGTGAGGGAACCCGAAAGTCGGGCGGCGGCGGTCTCGGACACCCGTATGAAGTACGGCGGCACCAAACGGGGCGGCCATTAGGCACCCGGGCTCTCTTAGGTAACGTCGCGGTATGGAAGTACGGCTTGACGGGAAGGTCGCCGTCGTGACCGGCGGTAGCCGGGGAATCGGCCAGGCCACCGCCCGCTTGATGCTGGCTTCCGGCGCCGAGGGCGTGGTCATCACCAGCCGGAAGACCGACAATCTCGAGCAGTCGAAAAAGGAAATCGTGGAGTCGGGGGCAGAGGCCGACCGGTTAGAAGCGATCGTTGCCCGGGCTGACGACCCAGACGACGCCCGGCGAACGATCGCTGCCACGATCGAGCGCTTCGGCTCCTGTGACATCCTCGTCAATAACGCCGGAACCAATCCGGCTCCGGGCCCGCTCGTCACCGTCGACCTCGGGGCAGTCGACAAGACTTGGGCGGTGAATCAGCGGGGTCCGTTGCTCTGGTGCCAGCAGGTGGTCACACAGTGGATGGCTGACCATGGCGGCGCCATCGTCAATGTCAGCTCAGTCGGTGGGATTCGGCCGGCCCCAATCCTTGGCGCCTACAACATCTCCAAAGCCGCTCTCGCCCATTTCACCCATCAGCTGGCCTTCGAACTGGCGCCGGTGGTGAGGGTCAATGCCGTGGCTCCGGGAGTGGTCAAGACTCGGCTGGCCGGCTCCCTCTGGGAAGGGAGAGAAGACGAAGCCAGCAAGGGGCACCCGCTCGGACGACTGGGCGAACCGGACGACATCGCCCGGGCGATCGTCTTTCTGGCTTCGGATGCCGCCAGCTGGATCACGGGTGTGGTCCTGCCTGTGGACGGAGGAGTAATCGGAGCCTCCGGGAGCGCCATTTCGTGAGGCATCCGCTGCCCGATCCCGACCTGGCGCTGGCCTATCTCGACGGGCGCCGCGATCCGGGGCCGCTCTTGGCCGAGGCGAGGCGACTGCGCGACGAGGGCAAAGGCGACACCGTCACCTACAGCCGCAAGGTCTTCATTCCGCTCACGACCCTTTGCCGGGATCGTTGCACTTACTGCACGTTCGCTCAGCCGCCGGGGGCGGGAGGGATGTACCTGACTCCCGACGAGGTGCTAGCGGTCGCCCGGGCCGGCAGCCGCTACGGATGCACCGAGGCTCTCTTTACGCTCGGTGACCGTCCCGAGGATCGTTGGCCACAAGCCCGCCAGTTCCTCGACTCAGTTGGAGCCATGACAACGCTCGATTACGTGGTGGCGATGAGCAGGCTCGTTTTGGAGGAAACCGGGCTCTTCCCCCATGCCAACCCCGGGTTGATGTCGATGGAGGAGATGGAACAGCTGCGGCCGCATAACCCATCGATGGGGCTGATGCTCGAGAACGCGTCGAAGCGGATGCTCGAACCGGGGATGCCCCATTTCGATTGCCCGGACAAGGATCCCGACTTGCGCTTGGAGACGATTGCCAACTCGGGCCGGTTGTCCGTTCCCTTTACCACGGGTGTCCTGATCGGTATCGGCGAGAACAACCGCGAGATCGTCGATTCGATCGTCGCCCTCACCGACGCCAGTGCCGCTTGGGGATCCATCCAAGAGGTGATAGTGCAGAACTTTCGGGCCAAGGCCAACACCCCGATGCGGCGGCATGCAGAGCCTCTCCCCGCCTGGTTCGCGATCGTTGTCGCCCTCACCCGCTGGTTCTTGGGCCCGACGATGAATGTCCAGGTCCCACCCAATCTCACCGAGCGTTTCGAGCTTTATCTCGAGGCCGGGATCAACGACTGGGGAGGAGTCAGCCCGCTCACGATTGATTGGGTCAATCCGGAGCAGCCCTGGCCTCATCTCGATGAGCTCGCGGCGCGTACTTCCGCCGCCGGATCCCATCTGGTGCCCCGGCTACCGGTCTATGAGGAGTTCATCTCCGAGCGATGGATCGATTCCGGGTTGTTACCGAGGGTGCGGGAAGCTGCGGACGACCTCCCCCACCTGGCGGGAGCAGTGGCATGAACATCACCTTCCTCCGGTTGCGGCCGTCATCGGCGCTGACCGTGGGCGCCGCCGAGTCAAGGCGGCGCGAGGGGACCACCGTCATCGAGTTGGCCGAGGTTGACGAGGCTGCCCTGGAATCGGTCCTTGCCGGGGGGCTCCTTCCTGTGACCAACGGCTCCACAAATTCGCAAGCCGCGGCCTGGGTGGTTCCGGCGGCGGCGACGGCCAATCTCGAGCCCGGTTGGAGAATCACGATCGACGCCGGCAACGCCTCCTTTGAGGCCCTCCTCGATGCAGTGG
>JBOGEW010000150.1:0-8749 GCA_050742075.1 Acidimicrobiia bacterium | reverse complement strand
GGCATAGTCAGGGAGGGGGGCATCGGTGATGGTCTGTGCCGCCAATTCCCCTGCCGCGGCGGCCGCCATGACTCCGAAGCCGGAGAAGGCGCCCACGACGAATGCGCCTTCGACCGGGAGTCGCCCGATGAGTGGTCGGTTCTCCCGGGTCTTGGTGTAATAACCACCATCGACCACCGGTTGCGGCAGATGGTCGCGGTAGACCGACAGACCCGGCACCGCCGTCGTCAATCCGCGCAGCACCGCTTCGGGGTAAAGGGGGTCGTCGGGCAACGGCCAAGTTGGCTCCTGGACGATCCGGTGGTATTCCCAGAGGCCCACAACCCATTGCGAATCGACCCCCCCTTCGGGCCGGTAATGACACGCCGGGGGCATCTCGGCGAGGAGGTCGTCTCGATCCTGCTCTTCCAGCCAACCGCGCTCTTCCGGCGACCAGTCGATCGTTTGCGGATCGGACCAGATCATCATCGGCGAGGACCGGGGGATGACGGCCGCGTAATCGCGGAAGGCCACCTTGATGTGCACTTCTGAATACACCGGGAGATCGACGCCGAGCAGGCGAGCGACGTCATCCAGCATGGGCCCGGCGGCATCGACAAATATCGGAGTCTCGATGGTCTCCCGATCAGTCTGGACGGCACTGACCCGCCCGCCGAGGGTTTCCACCGCGAGCACCCTTTCCTTCCGAAGTTCGGCCCCGCGCTGACCGGCTTCGTCGAGCATCAATGAACCGAGCTGTTGGGCCGAGAACCATCCGGCCCGCCGTGCATGGAGCCCACCCACAGCCTTTGCGGTGAGAAAGGGGAATCGGTCCCGGAGATCCTTCCCGGTCTGATAGAGGTCGAATGGACCGCCACCCAGCGATGTGATCAACGAGCTCTCCATCTCCATTTGCGCCAACCGGGTCGGATCGGCGGTGACGTACAGATAGCCCTGGGTCGTCAGGTGAAAGGAGTTGTTGGATTTGCTGGCGAATTCCTCGAGAAGATCGATCGAGCGGTTCATCAGACCGACCATGGGCGCATTCGGCCACCAGGTCCGATAGCACTCCGTCGACTTGTCGGAAGTCAGCGAGAGGGGCGGGAGGGGATCGACGATGACGACCCGATCGAACCCGAAGCTGGTGGCAAGCTGGTGGGCAGTGGCAACACCGGCTATCCCGGCGCCGCAAATCACCGCGTCGGCGTTCACCCGCCGGAGACGGCCTGCAAGAAGACGATCTCGTCGCCGTCGGACAGAAGGGCATTGCCATCTGTCAGATCGCGGTCCAGCGTGCCGTTGTGAAAACAAAGGACGTGAGGGCGCAGTTGGTTTTGCTCGTCAAAGAGATGCACCCGGAGTGTGGGGTGCTGGCGCAAGAGGTCGCTCATCGCCTCTCCGATAGTGCTACCGGTCACGTCGACTCGGCGAATGGTTCCCACCGCCTGTTCGAGCAGCCGCGGCAGCTTCACCACCGCTCGAGCCATCAAGCGGTTTCGACGGCGAGTATGCGCGGCAGCGACACCGGAATCTGGTCCCAGCTATCGCCGTCGTCGGTGGAAACGAAGACCGAGCCTCCCGTGGTACCAACCGCGATTCCACCCTGACTGTCGACAGTCATGGCGTTGCGGAGCACACCGTTGAACTGGCCACCCGCGGGCCACCCAGAGCCCGACTTGTGCCAGGAGTTCCCGTCGTCGTCTGATCGATATACCGCCAGATGTCCATCGACCGGAACCCGGTTCTCGTCGGCGGTAAGCGGAGCGACGAAGAGCGAGCCAGTCTCATCGTTGCGCCCGATGGCGAAGCCGAACTTAGCGGGAAGACCTTCCTCGATCCGTTCCCAGCTATCGCCGCCGTCCGAGCTGCGATAGACACCCGAGTGATCCTGACGCCAGATGCGATTGGGATCGGTGGGGTCGGATACCAGGCCGTGGACACAACGCCCGGGTTCGACGGACTCCGCCTTTGTCTCGGGATCAAGCACCGATGTGACGCCGCGGTCGCGCCGTTCAAAAGTCCCGCCGCCATCGTCGGAGCGGAAGACGCCAACCGCCGAGATTCCGACCCAGAGCTGATCGCCGGCGGAAAGAATGTGATGAGCTGCGAGGCCCCCGAACCCCGGTTGCCAGTCAGCCCGACCCGAATAGTCGTTGAGAGCGGGAACGGGTTCCCAGGTGAGCCCCTGGTCGTCGGAGAAAAAGAGACCTGCTTGATCGACGCCCGCATATATACGGTCGTGCGTGGTGTGGAATATCCAGACCTGGTTGAGTTTGAGCCCGGAATCCTCCGGGTAGCTCGGTCCTTTCTCGACCTGCTGCCAGTCCTTGTAATCGTTCGACCGGTGGACCGAGGCCCCGAACCAGTTTGAGCCCAAGCCGGCGATGAGCGTGCCGTCCGGAGCTTTCCCAAAAGCTGAAACCTTCCATCCGGGAAATGACGGTCCCTCAACTTGCCATGACCGGCCGTTTTTGGTCAGGAGATAGCCACCCTTTTCGGTGCCAACGATGAGCTTGTCCACGGCTCCATGATGGCAGGCCGCGAACTGGCGCTGCGAGCGGCGTCCCCCCTCCCCGGCTTCGCCGGTACTCCCCCCTGCGGGGGGAGAAACAGCGAGCGTTGGAGGGGGCTGTTAGACCGTGCGGTCGAGGAACTCCTCGACGCGGACGGCCAGGGCGCGGGCGCGAGCACCTCCCATGGCGTCGAAGGCATGCTGGCCCCAACGAACCCTGATCAACTCGACCGGGACGTTGTTCTCCTCCAATGCCGCGGCGAAGACCGTGCTTTCGGCCACTGGGACCAGAGAGTCCGAAGTGCCGTGGACGAGCAGGAACGGCGGAGCATCGGCATGCGATTGATCGAGCGGTGAAGCGGCCCGGTAACGATCGGGGGCGGCTTCGGCAGAAACTTTCATCACCCGGTCGGGGATCAAGCGCCAGTCGTAACGATGACGATGGCGGTTGAAGAAGTCGTAGACACCGTAGAGGCAAACCGCTGCCCGAATCTTTTCGTGGGCCCCCAGTGCCGCCAGGCTGGCGAGGTGGGCGCCGGCCGAACCGCCGGCGATCGCCACCCGCTCTGGATCGATCCCATGGGCAGGGCCCTCAGTCCCAATCCAATCAAAGACCTGCATGGCACCGTTGAGGTGGTCAGGAAAGGTCGCCACCGGGGACAACGGATAGCGGATGGCCGCCACCACCCATCCCTTTGCCGCGAGATGGTGGATGACGGTGCGGAACTGTCGTCGGGGATTTCCTCCCCCCCAGCTCCCGCCGTGCAGATAGACGAGACATTTGCCCGAGGGATGCTGTCCGCGATAGATATCGAGGCGGAGCCCAGGGGCATAAGTGATGTCGGTTTGGCGAGTCACTCCTGGCGGGAGACGAAAAGGCCAGCCGGTGAGGCGTTCCCACCACCTAGCCGGGGTCTGTCGGTTGCTTACCTCCCGCGCCGAGACACTGCCCCGCCGGACGAGCTCGAATTGCCACAGCAGCGACCCGCCCACCAGACCTAGGCCCCACATTCCCACCGGATTTCGGAGACCGCCCATCCCAACCAGGATCACGGCAAAGAGAGGCCGGAGGATGAACAGCATCCAGGGAGCCTCGGCCACGAGCACGGCCGGAAACCAGAGGGCCGGCAGCCGGGCGCCAGGTGGCGACGGCTTCCGCAACGCGTTCACCGTCATGAACAGGGCCAGTAAACCGTATGCGAATAACGCGGCGGAGGACATCAGCGCCCCTATTCGTAACTGATTGCCTCAAGGATGTTGCGGCGCGATGCCCGCCATGCCGGCACTGCCGCCGCCACCAAACCAGCGAAAGCGACCCCGAGCAGTGACAGTCCGACCCGTCCCCAGGGAATGGACATGCGAAGGATCTCATCGTCGAGGGCAGTGATGACGGCCCAGGCGAAGGTGAGCCCGAGGCCCATTCCCAGCACCGCGCCGAGGAGGGCGATCAGGATCGCCTCCCAGTTGATGGCGGCTCGAAGTTGGCGGCGGCTGAGGCCGACGGCCCGCAGAAGACCGATCTCTCTTCGCCGCTCCAGGACCGAGAGTGTGAGAGTGTTGGTGATGCCAATCAGCGCGATCACCACCGCGACTCCGAGCAGACCGAAGACCAGACGGACCAATTCATCGATCCGTGAGGAGGCTTCGGTGGCGAGTTCCTCCTGATCGAGAACCTGACTGCCGACGTAGCGGGCGGTGACTGCCTCGACTTGCGCTCGGCCTTCATCGAAGGAGACCCCCTCGGCCAGATCGAGGAAGATTTGCGAGTCGAACTGCTCGGTGAAGTTGGTCGCAAACGTCGATGAATCGACCAGCAAGCCAGCGCCGATTCCGCGAGCGTCGAAGATCGCCGCTAGCTCCAGTGTCTGCGCGCCGGTCCGGGCGAACTCGATGGTGACGGGATCACCAATCGAGAGCCCCTCGGCCAATCCCTTCCGCATTCCGATGCGATCCCCGGTGATGTCGGCGATGTCGCCCTCGATGATCGTGAAGTTGACGAGGTGGGGGAGAAGGGACGTCGGGCCACCCAGGAGCGTGCGGGTTTCGTCCCGGTAGAGAACCTGACCGTCGCGGACCGCCGCCAGGGACACCACCTCGGGCAGGTCCTCCAGGTCCTTGGCCAGTTGAGGGGAGAGGCGGCTGGCCCCGAATCCGGCGGGCGCTACCACCAAGTCTGCCTGGAAACGGTCACCGATCAATCGGTCGGCGGTCGTCTTCAAAGAGTCCGCCAGGACCAGCGTGAGGCCGACGAGAGCAAGACCCACCATGAGTGCGGACGCGGTGGCTGCGGTGCGCCGCGGCGATCGCCCGGCATTGTCGACCGCCAATCGTCCCGGTACCCCCAACCGGTTGAGTGGCGCGCCCACGAAGGAGGTCACGTGTCGGGCGAACACGGCTGTCAGCACGGCGACGCCGATGAAAACGGTCCCGGCCCCCGATCCTACGAGCACCAGGTTGGACACCGGTAACTCCAAGTCGAGGAGTCCAACTGTCAAAAGGCCCACGCCCGCCAGGGTGATCAGGACACCGGCGATTCCCCGGCGCCGGGTGGTCATGGGCGATTCCGGCGCCAGCACCCGGCGGAGGGCAGCGATGGGATTGATGCGGCTCGCCCCCCGGGCGGGCAAGAGCGCGGAGGCGAGCGTAATGACGAGGCCGGTCGCCACCGCCACCAGAATCGTGCGCGCTGCCAGTTCGAGTGGTGCGGCTGGAAGGGTGCCCCCGAATGCCAGCAAGCTTCGAATCGCTCTGGCGAGGACAACGCCTAAGCCGAGACCCAGGCCGGACGCCACCAACCCGACAACGCCGGCTTCCACCAGTACCAGGCGAAGGACCTGGCCCCGGGAGGCACCCACCAGGCGAAGAGTGGCCAGCTCATGGGTGCGCTGGGCAACGATGATCCGGAAGGTGTTTTGGATGAGGAAGGCGGCGACGAACACAGTGACTCCGGCGAAGACCAAAAGAAAGGTGTTCAAGAAGCCAAGCGCATCCTTGAACGTGGCCAGCTGCTCTTCGGCCGCGCTCTGAGCCGACACTGCCTCGATCCCGTCGGGAAGAACTGTCTCAACCCGTTCGATCATCGCTTCTAGGGGCTGGTCGGTTTCGATCTCGATGGTGAGAACTTGGTCTTCGAGATCGAGCAGGCCCTGCGCCGTCTCCAGGGTGACGTACAGCGACACCGCTCCGCCGAAGGATTCGAAACCCTCGATGGCGGCAGTTCCTGAGAGCTGCAAAGTCTGTGGCGCCCCGACTCCGGTGACCACGATCTCGTCTCCCAGCTCGAGATCGGCGCGGGTAGCCGTCGATGGGTCGAGGGCCCCCTCCCCGGTTCCCGGCCTTGCTCCGCTTCGCACCGAGAACGCGTCGACGAGCTCGGGCCAGCTGACTACGAAGGTCGGAGAGGTCCCGTTGTTGAGGCTCTGCCCGCCAGCCGACACCTGGGCGAAGCCGAAAATGCTCCCCCGGGCGGCGTCGATTCCGGGGAGCGCCGCGATCTCGTCGACGAGCCCTGCCGGAAGCGGTGCGCCCTGCGTAAAGGCGAGGTCCTCGTCCACTTCGGGTCGAACCTGGAGATCGAAGCCGGAAAGCGTGGCCGAGAACAGATCATCAAAGGCCTGGTCGAGGGAGTCGGTGAACATGTAGCTCGCCGCCACCAGCCCCACTCCCAGCGCGATCGAAAGAGCGGTAAGGGCAAACCGCAGCCGATGACCGACCAGACCCTTCCAGGCGGCGTTCCACATGTTCAGGCCTCGAGGTGATGCAGCCGATCGATGACCCGATCGGTGCTGGGGGAGGCCATCTCGTCGATCACTTGTCCGTCGGCGAGGAAGACGATCCGATCGGCTTGGGCGGCCGCGCTCGGATCGTGGGTGACCAAGACGATGGTCTGGGCAAAGTCGTCGACCGCCTTCCGGAGGAATTCGAGGAGCTGGGCGCCGGACCGGGAGTCGAGATTGCCCGAAGGCTCGTCGGCAAAGATCAGATCGGGCCGGGTGATTAGTGCCCGCGCCGCGGCCACCCGTTGCTGCTGACCTCCGGAGAGCTGGCTGGGGCGGTGATCGAGACGGTCGCCGAGATGCAAAGTCGAAATGACCACATCGAGCCAGTCACGATTTGCTTCGCGACCCGCGATCGAGAGAGGGAGAACGATGTTTTCGGCTGCGGTCAGCGTGGGGACCAGGTTGAAAGCCTGGAAGACGAATCCGATCCGATCACGACGGAGGCGGGTGAGGTTGTTGTCGTCGAGAGTGGCGAGGTCAACGTCTCCAATTATGACCCGACCCGAAGTGACCTCGTCGAGACCGGCCAGACAATGGAGCAGGGTGGACTTACCCGAGCCCGAGGCGCCCATGATCGCGGTAAACCGTCCGCGGTCGACGTCGAGTGATATCCCGTCGAGTGCCCGCACCGCGGCCGTGCCCTCTCCGTAGACCTTGACTACCTCGATGGCCCGCGCGGCTGGCAAGGCTGGGGAAGCCGGGGGCATAGAGCAGAGGAGGCTAGGAGCGAGCCGCCGTTATCCAATGCAGGTCCGACCGGACATGGGTTAAGGTCGAAAGCGACCGGTTCCTCGGTCCCGAGCTCGGAGGTGATGATGGACAGACGTGAGTTCCTCGGCTCAGCCGGGAAAGGCGTCCTTGGAGCAGCCGCGATCGGCTTGGCCGCCTGCAACCAAGCCACGGATGCCGGGGCCACCACCCTGGCCGCCGAAGCGGCGGGAGACAGCAGCCTTCCCCAAGTCGAATGGCAGATGGCGACCAGTTGGCCGGCCGCCCTCGACACCATCTTTGGTGGGGCTACCTACTTTGCCGAAAGAGTGTTGGCGCTCTCGGGCGGGCGGTTTGTAGTGGACCCCCGCGAGGGCGGTGAGCTCGTTCCCCCTCTCGAGGTCTTGCAATCGGTGCAGTCCGGTGGAGTCCAGTCCGGCCATACGGCGTCGTACTACTACACCGGGTTGAGCCCGGTCACCGCATTTGGAACTGCTCTTCCATTCGGATTGACATATCGCGAACAAAACGCCTGGTTGTACGCCGGCGGCGGCCTCGAGCAAATGCAGGAGTACTACGCCGCCACCTTCAACACGATTCAGTTCCCGGCCGGGAACACCGGCGTGCAGATGGGCGGTTGGTTCAACAAGGAGATCAACAGCGTTGCCGACCTCCAGGGACTCCGTTTCCGGACCGCCGGTCTCTACGCCCAGATGCTCTCCAAGCTGGGTGTTCAAGTGCAGACACTGCCCGGGGCCGAGATCTTTCAAGCTCTGCAAACCGGGGCCATCGACGCAGCCGAGTGGGTCGGGCCTTACGACGATCTGAAGCTCGACTTCCCGTCGGTGGCGCAGTTCTATTACTACCCCGGTTTCTGGGAGCCGGCTCCAACCCTGGAAGTTCAGATTGGCCTCGACGAGTGGAATCAACTCCCGTCGCTGTACCAGGACATCGTTCGCTCGGCGGCCAAGGAAGCCAATATGAACATGATGAATCAGTACGACCTGCTCAATCCAGCGGCGCTCACGGAGATCCTGGAGAGCGGCAATGTCGAACTGCGTCCGTTCCCCGACGACGTATTGGCTGCGGCCGAGGAGGCAGCTTTCGAGCTGTACGACGAGCTGGGGGCCGCCACTCCGGAGTTTGCCGAGATCTTCGAAGGATGGAACACGTTCCGTCAAACCCTGCACGGGTGGTTTGGGGTCGCCGAGCGATCGTTCTTGACCTATGCCGCACAACCTCCGGCCTAGATGAGCGAGCCCGGGGCGGCAACCCCGGGCTCCTCTAGGTCAGCCCGGCTTGCTCCACCAACCAGAGCACGGTCTGGGGAAAAAAGGCAACGACGACCAAGGCTACGGCCTGCAGCGCCATGAACGGCAGCGCCCCCCGATGGATATCGGCGGTGCGGACTTCGGGCGGGGCCACGCTCTGTAGATAGAAGAGCGAGAACCCGACCGGCGGCGAGATAAAGGCCATGTTGAGGTTGATGGCCATCATCACCGAGAACCAGATCAAGTCGATACCCAGTGCCTGAGCGGCGGGAACGAAAAGCGGCAACACGATGAAGCTGATCTCGAGGAACTCGAGGTTGATTCCGAGTAGGAAGACCACCAGGTTGGCGACGACGATGAAACCCCAAACCCCGCCCGGAATGTCGGTCAGCCATTCGGTGATCAGCCGTTGACCGCCGAGCCGGTCGAAGATCAAGGCGAAGAAGGTGGAGGCCAGCAGGATTTGGAGAACGAGGCCGGTGATGTTGGCGGTGGTGCGG
>JBOGEW010000149.1:0-2222 GCA_050742075.1 Acidimicrobiia bacterium | reverse complement strand
CGGCCATCGAGCCGGCCGAGTTGAGCTCAGATCTGAGCTCGACCCGGCCGCTCGAGCCCGCAGTCCCCTGGCCCGCGAAGGGCATTCGCCCATCGCGGTCCGGGCCCCACTCCGGAATGTCGGGGTTTCCCGCCCCACTCACATAACGACGCCAATCCGGAAATGGTTCACGAATGCTCTACGACCGGTGAAAAATGGGTCGCTGGTTCAAAAATGCAAGTCGGTTCCTACTTCATCCCGTCTGGCGAGCTCGCTTGGAGCTTTGGCCCCTCTGGTGGTCCGGGCGGCCAACATGCCAACCGCTCCCACACCCGAGTCGCCCTCCGCTTGGACCTGGCCCAAACCACCGCCCTCCCTGAAGACACCCGGCAACACATGCTCTCCCGGCTGGGGAATCGAGCGCCGGGCGGGATAGTGACAGTCACTGTCGACGAAACCCGCAGTCAATCGCTGAACCGCCAGATCGCCCTCGAACGGATGCATCAGCTGCTCAGCGAATCGATACGCCGGCCCCGACGGCGGAAGCCCACCCGGCCCAGCGCCGCCTCGCGGGACCGACGATTGGAAGACAAACGTCGGCGATCGGAGCGGAAACGTGAACGAAGCCAGAACTGGGACTGAGTCTGTTTTCGCGCATCAAGCCGGGGGGTCTAAAGGGCTGGTTAGGGCGAAAAGTCGAAGCAGGGCCGGGTAGTCAACCTTGCCGACATCGGTCCGGGGCAGGGCCCCGACTTTGAGGAGCCGGCGAGGAACGGCCTCCGGCCCCACGAAGTCCCGGACTGCTCGACGCAACTCCTCGGTGTCACAATCCCCGGTGTACGCGGCCGCCACGATTTCTCCCCACTCGGCATCCGGTAAGCCGACCGCGGCGACGTCTTTGACTCCGACTGCAGCTAGCGCCCGCTCCACCGCCGCAGCATCGATCTTCTCTCCCCCGCTGTTGATGACCCGGTCGGCGCGCCCAAAGACCTCGATCGAGCCGTCGGTCTGAACGGCACCGCGGTCCGAAGTCGTGAACCACGTCGCCCGCCGAATCTCCCCTAGATACCCGGTCGATACCTGGGGGCCCCGCACTTCGAGCAAGCCGCCCCGCTCGCGGAACTGCACGCCGGGGAGGGGATAAAGAGCTCCCAATCCATCTTTCAGGGGGGCCGAGGCCGCCACGGCCGCGGTCTCGGTCATGCCGTAGGTCCGCACCACCGGCCAATCTTGGACCCGATCCGTCAAGCCGGCCGACAGTCCACCTCCGCCGACAACCAAAGTCCGCACCTTTCCGGGATCGGTTAGCCGGCTCAGTTGCGTCGGCACGACCGAGGCGAAGTCGGCCGCGGACAGAAGTCCAAGGTCGGGAGAGATCAACACAGCCCCACCGCTGCAGAGAGCGCGAAAGACAATTGAAAGACCGCTCACATGGTGTAGTGGGAGGGAAAGAAGCCAGAGGTCACCCCGACCGAATCCAAAGAAGGCCGATGAGTTAGTTCCCGCCGCTTCCCAGTTCGACTCCAGCAAGAGAACGCCTTTGGCCGGACCCGACGAACCCGAGGTGAACATCATCGTGCCGGCCAGACGATCTCTTGGCAGGGAGTCCAGCCGATCCCTGACCAGAGCCTTCGGCCACTTGGGCCCCACCAGGACAACCCCACCCGAGCGCATCGCCGCCAAAACATCGAGGATCGAGTCGGTGTCGAGGATCGGGGTCACTACCTGAGGCTTCTCTCCACGGGCGACGACCGCCTTCTCCGCCTCGGCGAACGTCAACCTCCGATTTCCCTCCTGGATGAAGAGCGCGTCGGAAAACGATTCAGCGGCGCGGGAAAGGAGGTCGCTCATGAGCCCGGGTTTACGCTACCCCGGTGATCTCCGAGCACTTCGATCCCGACCGCTGGGCTGAGGTCGAGGAATTCAAGTTCAGCGACCTGACCTACCACCGAGCACACGATCAGGGAACCGTGAGGATCGCCTTCGATCGCCCGGAGGTTCGCAACGCTTTCCGGCCGCACACCGTTGATGAATTGTTCACGGCCCTGGACCACGCTCGCCAGTCAACCGACGTCGGAGTCATCCTCCTGACCGGGAATGGGCCCTCCCCCAAAGACGCCGGTTGGGCATTCTGCTCCGGGGGTGATCAACGGATCCGGGGCGCTGACGGCTACCAGTACGACGACGCCGACGGAAAACGATCTCAAGGTCGGCTCCACATATTGGAGGTGCAACGCCTGATT
>JBOGEW010000148.1:0-5183 GCA_050742075.1 Acidimicrobiia bacterium | reverse complement strand
TCGTCACCCTGCTCCTTTCCAAGCTGGTGACCTACATGCGTTCGCAGCAAGGGTCGTCCGAGCTCCGGCTCCTAACGTACATGGACGAGGTCGCCGGGTTCGCACCCCCCACCGCCGAGCCTCCGTCGAAGAAGCCGATCATGCTTTTGGCCAAGCAGGCCCGGGCCTTCGGTTATGGGATGGTTCTCACCACTCAGAACCCGATGGACTTCGACTACAAGATCATGTCCAACGCCGGCACCTGGGCCATCGGCCGTCTGCAAACCGAACGCGACAAGGCTCGAATTCTCGAGGCGATGCAGTCGGCGGCGGGATCGGTCGATGTCGATGCGCTCGACCGTCAGATCTCTGGCTTAGGAAAGCGCCAGTTCGTGCTCCACACCACCGGGGGGAAACCGCCGCGCCTCTTTGTCACCAGGTGGGCGATGTCGTATCTCGCCGGGCCTTTGAGCAAACAACAAGTCTCTGAACTCGCCGGCCGGGAATCGATGGAGTCGTCCACCACGACGGAGATGCCGGCCTCCACACCGGAGGAGGCGAACCAGGCGCCGAGCGCCCCCCCAGCGTCAACCGAGGTGGTTCCCTCAGCCACCGACGACAGCGTTCCGGTCGCTCCAGCCGTTGCCCCGGGGATTTCGGTGACCTACCTCGACGCGGCTGCTCCCTGGGCTTCGGAGATCGGGGCTGTGGCGGGCTCAAACAAGTTGGCTCCGGTCCTCGCCGCGACAGTCAATGTCCTTTATGACGACACGAAATCCAGCGTCAACCACACCGAGGTATTCGAGGCGATCCTGACCGATCCGGGAAGCCCGGTCTCAGCCGAATCGGTCGTGGCGGTGGATCACGACCCACGCGATTTCCGCTCCGAGGTTCCCACCGGTGTCAGCTACTCGCTCACCGCGCCGTCCCTCGACAAGGCGTCCTTCTGGAGCGCGGTCGAGAAGGGTCTCGTCAGCCATCTCGCGGCCCATCGCAGCTTGAAGATCTGGAAAAACCCCGGTCTCAAGATGTACTCGCGGGTGGGAGAGAAGGAATCTGACTTCCGAGCTCGCTGCATCACCGCCGCCGGAGAGGAGAATGACAAAGCAATCTCGGGCCTGCGAGAAAAGTATGGGGCGAGGATTGACCGCGTGCGCGACCAGCTGGCGACCGCTCAGCGGCGGATGAGCGACCTCGAGGTCGACGTCGCCGCCCGCCGCCAACAGGAAGTCGTATCAGGGGCGGGTGACTTGCTGGGGGCGCTACTCGGTGGACGAAGGAGGAGTTCGATCTCCCGGGCTGCCTCCCGTCGATCACAGACCCGCCGCACCGAAGCTCGTCGCGACAGTGCAGCCGGAGCCATCGCCGACAAGCAGTCCGACCTCGAGGCGCTGGAAGACGACCTCGCAGCCGAGATCGACGCCATCCGCGCAGAGTGGGACGACAAGGCCGCGCACATCGAAGAGCTTGAGATACCGCTCGAGAAAGTGGATATCCAGGTCAGCGAGCTGAAGCTCGTCTGGGTCCCAACCGGTTAGACCGCGGTCGGCTGACTCCGTTCTCGTCCACCCTCACTGCCTTGATCTGGCGGCGTCGAGCCGCCTCCCGCAAACGGTCGTCCTGAATGGTTTTTGCTAACCGGAAGAGTGCGTCTCCGCTGCTGTACAACACGGTTTTTCCTCCTGTCGAGTCCGATACTTACAAGGTTGAAACTATCGAAGATTCCGGACAGATCCTGTCCGCTAATTTGAGGCAGGATTAGACCCATGGATTCGAGCGCCCGCATGCTGAGACTCCTCTCTCTTTTGCAGGCGCGCCCCAACTGGACGGGGGCCGAATTGGCGCACCGATTGGAGGTGACGGACCGAACGCTGCGCCGGGACGTGAACCGGTTACGAGATCTCGGCTACCCGGTGGAGGCCTTCTCCGGGCCCGCGGGCGGTTATCACCTGGCCCCCGGGGGTTCGCTTCCGCCACTCCTGTTCGAGAATGACGAGGCCGTGGCAGTCGCCCTGGGATTGCGGAATGCTGCCAGTGGGGCCCTCCCCGGATTCGAGGATGCCGCTGTTTCGGCTCTCTCCAAGATCACCCAGGTGCTCCCCTTGAAGGTGGCCAGTCAGGTCGACAACCTCGACCGGGCAACTGTCGGCTTCGCCTGGCGCAGCGGGCCCGGCGCTCCGGTCGACCCTTCCGCTCTCACCCTCCTAGCCCAAGCCTGCCGCATTCCCGAGCGTGTCCGATTTCGCTATGTCGATTCGGAGGGACGTGCTTCGGAACGACACGTCGAGCCCTTTCAGCTTGTTCGCACCTCACGCCGCTGGTATCTGGTGGCCTATGACCGGGATCGGGAGGCGTGGCGTACATTTCGGGTCGATCGGATCCAAAAGCCAGCTCGAACGGGGATGCGCTTTACCCACCAGGAGACTCCTGACGCCGCTGCTCTGGTCGCCGAAGGTGTCGCTGTTTCTGCACATACTCTGCAGGCCCGCATACTCCTACGAATCCCGCTGTCGAAGGCAAAGGAATTCATCCACCCGACGATCGGAGTGGTGAGTCGAGCGGACCGCGACACCCTGCTCCGAATCGGGGCCGACGATGCTGACTGGGTGGCTCGCTATCTCGCCAATCTGCCGTGTGACTTTGAAGTCATCGATCCCGAAGAAGTCGCCGAGGCAGTGCGAGAGCTAGGGCGAAAGCTCCTCGACCACTCGACCCTGGGCGGAAGCTCCCGCCGGGACTCGACGGAGGAGGGTCGAAGACAAGATGGCCACACCAAACGCGAGGACGGCGCTGATCGCCGCGGTGAGCCTGAGCCCATCAGTAAAGGCGCGACGAGCGGCCTCCAATAACGCCTCCCCCCTCGATCCCCCCAGCTGGCCCGCCACCTCCACTGCTCCGCCAAGAGTGTCCAATGCCGCCTCGGCCACCGCCGGCTCGGTATTTGCCGGCAGCGCCCGGCTGACCCCGCTCCGATAAACGGCGATTCCAATGCTGCCGAGGAGGGCGATGCCGAGGGATCCACCCAGCTCGGCGCCGGTCTCCGAGATTCCCGAAGCCGCCCCCGCCCGCTCCGGCGGAGCGCTGCCAACGATGAGCTCCGTCGTCAGGTTGAACACCGGGGAGAGGGCGAGCGAGATCACCACCGAGGCAGCGACGATGATCGGCAGTCCGTTGGAGTCACCGATCAACGTCAGCATCCCCAAGCCAATTGCGGAAACAACGAGCGAGACTCCGATCACCAAAGCCGGTCGGATGAGATGGACGAAACGCGACGATTGGGTCGAGCCGATGATGAAGCCGGCCGCCGAGGGCAGCGACCACAGCCCCGCCTCGAGAGGAGAGAGGTCCAATACGAGCTGAAGGTACTGCGCCACAAATAGGAAGTAACCGACCATGACGAAGATGGTCATGACGTTCGTGGCGAGCGAAACATTGAACGAGCGGATCTGGAACAGGCGCACATCGATCAGCGGGTCGGCCAGACGGCGCTGACGCTGGACGAAGACCAAGCCAACGATCAATCCGGCGACGATGGTTCCGATAGCCAACGTAGAGGGGCCGTCTTGAGCGATCTCCTTCAAGCCGAAGATCATCGCCAAGATCGACATAAGCGACAGGCCGGCGCTCACGAGATCGAGCCGGCCAGCGTCGGGGTCGCGGTACTCGGGCAGGACTCGGGGACCCAGGATGAGAAGCAGCGCCATCACGGGGAGAGCCAGCAGGAAAACCGATCCCCACCAGAAGTGCTCCAACAGCAGGCCACCGAAGACCGGCCCGACTGCGCTACCTGCCGAGAAGCTGGCGATCCACCAGCCAATTGCGATCGACCGCTGGCGAGGATCCGGGAACATGTTGAAGATGAGAGACAGAGTTGACGGCGCCAGGGTCGCGCCTGCGATTCCCATCAACGCCCGACTCGCGATCAGCATGCCCGTACTAGTAGAGAAGGCGGCGATGATCGATACGGCCCCGAAACAAGCGGCACCGATCATCAACAGGCGCCGGCGACCGATGCGGTCTCCAAGCGTGCCCATAGTGATCAAGGATCCGGCAACAAGGAATCCGTAGACGTCGATGATCCAGAGAAGCTGGGCGCTCGTTGGCCGAAGGTCGGCGCTGAGAGATGGGACCGCCAGGTGAAGGACGGTGAGATCCATGACGTAGAGCAGACAGGCGAGCGAGAGCACTGCTAGGCCGATCCACTCTCGACGACCAGCCAGGGTTGGAGTTTCTTCGTTGATCGCTGCGGTCACAGGTCCCCTCATCTGTGCACCGATGGTTGGTGCCTACAGACCAACAACCCCGGTTTGCTGTTTAGTCCTCGTCCTCGTCCTCGTCCTCGTCTTCGTCTTCGACGATGGCTACGAGCAGATCACGGACGGAAATGATTCCAAGCAGGCTTCCGTTATCCACCACCGGCAGATGCCGGTAGCCAGACTCGGCCAGCCACTGCGACGCCTCCCAGACATCGAACTCGGGAGAGAAGGTGTCGGGGTCCCGACTCATGAACGATGAGACGGGAGTCACATCCAGATCCGCGCCGCCCGCTGCAGCCTTGACGAGGTCACGTTCAGTGATCAACCCGAGGAGCGTCATCCCCTCGACCACGCCCAGGGACCCATGCCCTCGTTCGGTCATCGCCCGGGCCGCCTCCCGCAATGAGGTTTGTGGCCCGCAGACCCGGGCCGAGCCCCCTACCAGATCGCGCAAGATCATTGCTGTGACGCTAACGAAAAAGCGCTCCCATCGGGAGCGCTTTTCTGTTTCCTCCCCAG
The DNA here is from genome assembly GCA_050742075.1 of Acidimicrobiia bacterium. GTDB lineage: Bacteria > Actinomycetota > Acidimicrobiia > Spongiisociales > ZC4RG35 > JACCTH01. Next base: position 429 of record JBOGEW010000148.1, on the reverse strand, counting down.
CGAACGGAGTGAGCGTTTCTGTTTCCTCCCCCAGCGAACGGGGTGAGCGTTGGGGGAGGTGTCACCGGAGGCGACGGAGGGCCGTCCCCCCTCCCCGGCTCCGCCGGTACTCCCCCTTCGGGAGAGAAACGGGCAAGAGGTGGTCCTTGCAGTCCCCGTATCCCGGCTCCGCCGCGACTCCCCTTCCGGAGACAACCCGCTATCTCGGCGGCATCCGGGCCGCAGCATCGAGACGGATCACCTCACCGTTGAGCATCGGGTTCTCCACGATCGCCTGCACGAGGTGGGCGAAGTCGTCGGGCGTCCCCAGACGCTGGGGGAACACATGCAGCTTCGCAAGGGAGTCCTTCAGGTCCTGGGGAGCTCCGGCCAAGAGCGGCGTGTCCATGATCCCTGGAGCCACTGCCACGACACGGATGCCCAGGCTGC
>JBOGEW010000147.1:0-3188 GCA_050742075.1 Acidimicrobiia bacterium | reverse complement strand
TTCCTGAGCCGTTTGCTACCGACTGCAGCGGTCGTCGGGCGGTGACGATTGGCATTCCGGTCTCATGGGCGAGGCGCTCGTCCAATCCCACTAACAATGCTCCTCCCCCGGTGAGGACGATTCCTCGCTCCATGATGTCGGCAGCCAATTCTGGAGGTGTCTTGTCCAACGTGAACTTGACTGCGTCGACGATTGCTTGCGTCGGCTCATCAATGGCCTCACGAATCTCGGGACTCGAAAGAAGGATGGTCTTGGGAAGACCGGTCACCAAGTCGCGACCCCGCACTTCGGCAGAAGGCTCGTCGGCGTAAGGCCAGGCGGAGCCGATCGCCATTTTCACCTGCTCGGCGGTGCGCTCTCCGAGGAGAACGTTGTACTCTTTCTTCACCCATTCGATGATCGCCTCGTCGAGCTCATCCCCACCGGTGCGAATCGACCGACTGACGACGATGCCGCCCAGAGAGATGACCGCCACTTCGGTGGTGCCTCCCCCCATATCGACCACCATCGAGCCAGAGGGCTCCCCGATGGGCAGCCCGCACCCGATCGCTGCAGCCATCGGTTCCTCGATGGTGTAGGCGCGGCGAGCCCCGGCGTGATAAGCGGCTTCCTCCACCGCCCGGCGCTCGACGGGAGTGATGCCCGAAGGCACGGCGACGACGATTCGAGGCCGCGCCCAGCGTCGGCGATGAACCTTCTGGATGAAATATCGGAGCATCTTCTCGGTGATGTCGAAATCGGCGATGACACCGTCGCGCAGGGGTCGTATCGCCCGGATGTAGGCAGGCGTTCGACCAATCATGCGCTTGGCTTCCATCCCCACTGCCAAAGCCCGACCGTTCTGAACGTTGATCGCCACCACCGATGGCTCGTTCAGCACGATTCCTTGACCGCGAACGAAGACCAGGGTGTTGGCAGTACCCAGGTCGATGGCCATGTCCTGGCCTGCGAATGAAAAGAGGTTTTCGGCCATAGCAGAAACGGAAAGCCGCGAAAAGGACCGCCGGATTGTAGGTCCTGCGGCGGGGGTCTGTCAGATCAGCCGAAGAAGAGACCGAGCTCTCGTTCGGCCGACTCGGAACTATCTGAACCATGGACGATGTTTTGTGTCACGGCCAGACCGAAGTCTCCGCGGATTGTGCCCGGACCCGCCTTCATCGGGTCGGTGGCACCCATCAACGCCCGAGAAACGCTGACAGCCCCTGCCCCGCTCCACTCCATGGCCACGATCGGCCCGGAGGTGATAAAACTCAGCAATTCCCGGAAGAAGGCTTTGTCCACATGTTCGGCGTAATGACTCCGTGCAAGTTCTTCGTCAATAGTGAGCATTCGAAGCTTGGTGAGCGCTAGTCCCTTGCGCTCGAAGCGCCCGATGACTTCGCCAACTAGTCCTCGCGAGACACCGTCGGGCTTGATCATTATGAAGGTGCGTTCCATTGCCATCGACGGTAACCGAATCACCGCTCGTTTCTCTGGGGCGGGTCCGATCCCTCGATGATGCTGCGGATAATGCCCACCAGATAGAGCGATCCCGCCACGACGACTCCTCCCTCAGGTCCCGCCAATCGCCGGGCGGCATCGAGCGCTTGCTCCGGTTCGACGAAGGCCTGAGTCTCTATGTCGAGGGTTTCTCCGACGGCAGCGGCAAGGTCCTCGGCTGGGTAAGAGCGTTCGGCTCCAGAGGACGTGACCACCGCGGCAACCATCCGTCCGGTTAGCTTTCCGAGCATCGCCGGAATGTCCTTGTCTTTCATTGCCGCGAAGAGCAACACCCAGCGACGGGGCTCGAAGCTCTCGTCTAGCGCACGGGCGAGGGAGGCAAACCCCTGTGGATTGTGGGCGCCATCGAGCACGACTAGCGGGTTCGATGCGATCGGCTCCAACCGCCCCGGTGACGTCACGGTTTCCAGACCATGGCGGAGAGAGTGCTCGTCGAGGGCTCGGCCGAGAAGGGCCTCGCAAGCGGCTATTGCAACGGACATGTTGAGCACCTGATGTCGGCCGAGCAAGGGAAGGAACAGATCGTCGTAGTCACCTTCGACTCCCGAGACCTGACAAAGCCACCCCCCCACCGCTGGACTCGATCCTTCGAGCACGAAATCTCGGTCGTAGGCGAGATGCCTTGCTTTCTGTTGGTCCGCGACCACTGCTGCTATTTCCCGGACCTCCGTTGGTAACGGCCCTGTGACGAGCGTTGCCCCTTCTTTGGTGATTGCAAGTTTCTCGGCGGCAATCGCGGCCAAAGATTCACCCAGGAACTCGGTGTGATCGAAATCGATGCCGGTCACAATCGCCACTTCACCTCGGGCTGCGTTGGTCGCATCTAGCCGGCCACCGAGGCCAACCTCAACCACGCCGACATCGACTGCCATCTCTGAGAACCAGGCGAAACCCATTGCGGTCGTGAGCTCGAAATAAGTCAGCCGCTCGTCGCCAGGGCTCTCGAAGATGTCCGCGAAGGCAGCGACGTCGGTTAGCGCCTGCGCAAACTCTTCCTTGCTGGCCTGCCGCCCGTTGACCCCGATCCGCTCCTCCACGCGCTGGAGGTGCGGCGAGATGAAGGTGCCGGTGTTGAGCCCGTGGGCCGCCAGTATCGCCGTAACGATGCGACTCGTCGAGGTCTTGCCATTGGTGCCGGCGATGTGAACTATCGGGTAGCCCTCTTCTGGATGTCCCATCATCTCGAGGAGCGCCTCGATCCTCTCCAGCCCTGGCTTCATCCCCTGGCCGATGTGCGCGTCGAGGTAAGCCAGGGAAGCGTGATAGTCCATCGGGTCCCGGGAGGATACGACCTCTGGATCACCAGAACGGGGGTCCCGTTAGCCGGGACCCCCGTTGCCGTGCGATGTCAGAGAGTTGTTAGTTCCAGCTGCGTAGCGACACCTTCTCCTCGATCCTTCGGGACACGGCCAGGAGAAGAACTCCCGCCCCGGCCAGGGCAGCAGCTACGACACCTAGTCCCGTAGTCGACACACCCGTGAAGGGCAGGGTCGCCTGGGTCACTTGAGCGGCGACGGGAGCCGAGACCTGAATCCCCGCCACCGCAGCGCCCTCAGTGGAGGTCGTTGCCTGACTGGTGGAGGTCGTGGCCTGACTGGTAGTCGTCTGCTCGACGGTGGTGGTTGAACCCTTGGGTTGCGTCGTGGTCGGAGCCAAGGTCGTGGTCGGAGCCAAGGTCGTGGTCGGAG
>JBOGEW010000146.1:0-3810 GCA_050742075.1 Acidimicrobiia bacterium | reverse complement strand
GCGATGAGTTCGACCTCGGCTGTCAAGTCCTTCTCGTCACGAGTGAGGTCGAGAGTCACCACGTCACCAGGCTGCTTGCCGGCCAAGGCCGCACCGATGTCGTTCGGGAGCTCGACTGGGATTCCCTCGACCGCGACGATGATGTCGTCCACCTGCAGGACATCTATCGCCGGCGCGGCTTCATCCACATCGGCAATGACGACTCCAAGCGAAGTCGTCCTGACTTCGTATCCCAGCCGCCGAAGGGCGAGGGTGATCGCCGTTTCTTTCGACAGATCCATTGACGCCTGATTGCGAGTAACAAACTCTTCGTCGGTCTCTTCCGGGCGCCGCACGGCTTCCCGCGGTACCAAGTCGACCGTCGGATCAATCCCGGCGAGGAATGCCTCGATCGGATTCACTTCCTGGCTCGAGACCGTGAGCATCAACAGCTCCTCGTTGGCCGGAAAGGTCTCCACTTCGGAGGCACGGACCGCATCGAGTGCATCGCCCACGGGCCCGGGAGAAAACGCATAAAAGGGCAAGGTCACGTTCCACGCCCCAATCAGCAGTCCGGCCGTGAGAATGGCCAAACCGGCGATGGCGATGGGCCAGCGGCGTCCGGACCGCGACGATTCCTTCATTCTTGCGTAGAAATCTGCATGTATATGGGCCGAAATCTACGCAAGAATGATTTGATAGCGAGATGACAACTGCTGCCCCTGTCCTCGCCACCCGCTTGATCAGCCGTTCCAAAGCCTGGGCGATAGTCGGCGTGATCGGATTCGCCGCCCTCACCGCACTGGCGGCACAGTTCAGCTTTCGCCTCCCACCCATCGAGGTTCCCTTCACTCTGCAAACCGCGGCGGTGCTGCTCTCGGGTGGAGTGCTCGGCGCCCGATTGGGGATAGCGAGCCAGCTCCTCTACGTGGCGGCGGGGGCCTTCGGTCTTCCGATTTTCGCCGAGGCGAGGGGTGGAGTCGACGTGCTGCGAGGTGCCACCGGGGGCTATCTCGTCGGTTTCGTCATCGCCGCATATTTCACCGGTCGCCTCGCTGAGAGCCGCCACGATCGCCAGGTACTTTCGGGTTTCGCCGCTTTCCTCATCGGCAGCCTCCTGATCTACGCCTTCGGTGTTATTGGGTTGATGGTGAACCTCGACATGACGATCGGGAGCGCCATCGCCAACGGGGTGGTGCCGTTCGTCTTCTGGGATGTGCTCAAAGCACTGGCCGCCGGGCTCGTTTTGCCGGCCGCCTGGAAACTGCGCTCGGACTCCGCCTAGACCGCCGACTCGGCGGCAGTGGTAACCGGCTCCGAAGCCTCGGAGGCTTCGGCGGCTGCCTCTTGCAATTCGGCCGACTGGAACTCCTCCCCCAAATAGGCTCGGACCACGTCCGGATTGCGCTGCACTTCGGCCGGCTCTCCTTCGGCGATTTTCTTCCCGAAGTCCAGAACCAGGACCCGATCGGCGATGTCCATCACCAAACCCATGTCGTGCTCGACCAGGATCATGGCGATCCCCAATTCATCCTGGATGTCGAGTACAAAGCGGGCCATGTCCTCCGTCTCCTCGAGGTTCATCCCCGCCACTGGCTCATCGAGCATCAGGAGTTCGGGGTCCATCGCCAGGGCCCGCCCCAGTTCGACTCGCTTCTGGATGCCATAGGGCAACAAGCCCACCGGATACTTCCGCCACTGTTCGATCTCGAGGAAGTCGATGATGTCCTCGACCTTTGCGCGGTTGCCCATCTCTTCCCGCTTAGCCGGACCCACCCAGATCGCCCCGGCCAGCCAACCTCGCTGCATCCGAATGTGGCGCCCGGTGAGGATGTTCTCGATCACCGTCATATGAGGGAACAAGGCGATGTTCTGAAAAGTGCGGGCTATCCCCAACTCGGCAGTCTTGTTGGGTTTCAACCCGAGGATCGAGCGGCCCTTCCACAAGATGTCGCCGCGCTGGGGTCGATAAACCTGATTGATGCTGTTGAAGATCGAGGTTTTCCCCGCCCCGTTGGGTCCGATGATGGCGAAAAGCTGGCGGGGGAAAACCTGGAAGGAGATGCCATCGATCGCTCGCACACCCTTGAAGGAGAGATGAATGTCGGCCACCTCCAGGAGCGGCGCCTCACTCATGACAGCCACCGCTTGCGCCGCTTGTAGTGCTTTACGTCGCGGAAGCTCTTTTTCTCGCCTTCACCATGTAGTCCCAGGTAGAACTCCTGGACGTCGGCGTCCTTCAATAGTTTCTCCGGCGAACCGTCCATGACCATTTTCCCGGTCTCCATGATGTAGCCGTGGTGGGCGATCGAGAGAGCCATGTTGGCATTCTGTTCGATCAATAACACCGCCGTTCCCTGCTCGTTGATCTCGACGATGATGTCGCGGATCTGTTGGACCAGCATCGGTGCCAAACCGAGCGACGGCTCGTCGAGTATCAAGAGCTTCGGATCCTGCATCAGCGCCCGACCGATGGCCAGCATCTGCTGCTCGCCTCCCGACATGTACCCGGCCACCGACTTTCTCCGCTCTGACAGGGCCGGAAAGAGGTTCATCACCCGGTCATAAGCCTCGTCGGTGCGCTTTCGGTTGGAATTGATATAGGCACCCGCCCTCAGGTTCTCGTCCACCGTCAATTCGGCGAAGATCCGCCGCCCTTCCATAACCTGACTGATGCCGCGCCGGACGATCTCGGAGGGATTGGCACCTGAGATCTCGTCTCCCTCAAGGCTGATCTTTCCCTTGGTGATGTCGCCCTCGTGGACATCGAGCAGCCCAGTGATCGCTCTCATCGTGGTGGTCTTTCCGGCCCCGTTCGCCCCTAACAGGGCGACGATCCTGCCATCGGGGACGTCGAGCGAGATCCCGCGTAACACCAGGATCACGTCGTTGTAGACAACCTCGAGGTTCTTGACCGTTAACAAGGCACTGGTTGGCGGTGGTGGCGAGGGGATTTCCCCCCCGCCACCATCACCATTAGTTCAAGGTAGGAAGCAAGCCCCGGTGAAGTCGTAGGCACTCGCCAGTTCGCCGGCGAAGAAATCCTCGACCAAGTCGGATCCGGTCGTGCCGCCGTTGTCAGCCGTCCCGATCGTCTGTCCGGCGCCACCGGCATCGGTGTATGCCTGCAGATTCGGGTCGAAGATGGCAATGCTCCGGGTCACATAAGCGTTGGGATCATCCGGCGGGCTGTAGCTCTGGTCAGGGGCGAGGCCATCGAAGTTGAACCCTTCGATGGTCAGAGCCGCCGCCTTGATCCCGGCCCGGGTCATGTCGCCGGAATCCGCCGCCCGCTGCAGGACCTCGTGGGTAATCCGAGCTTCGATCCAACCGACCACGAAGGCATCGGAGGGGCGGAGATCGGGTCTTGATTCCAGCATGGCATCACGAAGAGTCGCCATCCCAGGCACATCCGTTCCCCAGGCCACGTTGTATCCGGGCTGGACGTAGGCAGCATCGATGATCGGTGCCACCGGCGAGTCGAGCAATCGGAAGTCGTAGCTCGGCACGTTCCCGGTCCACTGACCCTGGAAGCCCGACTGGGCGGCGCCACCCATGATCACGGCCAGGTTGGTGGGGTTGACCGTGGTGAAGACCACGTCCGGAGCGTTGCTGACGATTCCGGTGATGACCTCGGTCTCGGGGTCATCCGGGGTCGGCGTGACCAGGGCCTCGGCGTCGAAGACCAGCTCCAGGCCGAGTTGCTCGATGGCGTACTTCGCCCCGAACGCCCCATCTTGCCCGTACTCGCCCGGGAAGGAGATCACTGCCCAGGTCGGAGGAGCGCCGTTGGCCTCCTCGAAAGTGTTGGACACGTACTCGACGACATTC
>JBOGEW010000145.1:0-8555 GCA_050742075.1 Acidimicrobiia bacterium | reverse complement strand
GCCTGTGGCACGGCCAGTACGGCGACCACGACAGCCGGCCCCACGACGGCCGGCCCCACGACGGCCCCAACGTCTCAAGTGACGACAACACCAGTCGCGGCTTCGAGTCCTGCCAGCACAACAACCGCTTCCCCGATCGCGACAGCCACCGCGGATCCATGGGAAGCTACCGCCATCCAGCATCGGGGCATGAATGGACAGCGTTTCGATTACGAATGTCCGGCCGGGGGCGAGCCCGATTCCGCCTGGGGTATCGACGTTTACACGGACGATTCCTCAGTTTGCACGGCGGCGGTCCACGTCGGTGTGATCACCGTTGATGAAGGCGGCACGGTGACGATCGAGATTCGTCCGGGCGAGGACTCCTACGAGGGATCCACCCGCAACGGCATTACCACGTTCTCGTACGGCGTCTGGGCTGGCAGCTTCGTCGTCGACGGGTGATTCGCTAGGCCTCGACCAACTCCTTGAGTCGGGAAAGACTCCGCCGCCAAATGGCCGCTAGCAAGGGGCGGAGGAGCAAATCCGCTAGCTGACCTCCGACATACAGAGGGAAGTGGAGCTCCTCGCTCCAGGTGAAGCGAGTCGCGCCGGCAATGGTGAACACCAGGAACTCGCCAGTCCCCTTGACCAGGCCTCGGTGCTCGACCACGATGCGATGGGGTGGCTCCCAGACCGTCACTGTCATCCGGTCGGCGAGGCGAAATGGCCCGACCCGGGTGGCCACCTCCAGCACGGTCCCGGGACCGGAGGTGACATTGCCGTCAAACCTGATCGATTCAACGTCACCCATCCAGCGCTCGTGACCCTTGAGATTGCTCACCGCCTCCCAGACTTCCGCCAGGGGAGCGGAGATATCGACCGAAACGACGATCGGCCTCATACTGGGACCCGGTTGGCCGAAGTCTGCCAACTCATGGGACAATTCTTGCTTGCTGTATCTGGATCATGCCGCTACTACCCCGCTTCGGCCCGAGTCGATCGAGGCCATGGCTCCATATGCGGCGGGAGTCTTCGGCAACAGCTCGGGTAGCCACTACATCAGCCGTCGGGCCAAGAACGCATTAGAAGAGGCCCGGGAAAAAGCCGCGGGCTTGATCGGCGCCCAGCCCGAGGAGATCGTCTTCACCGGAGGCGGTACCGAAGCCGACAATCTTGCCCTCGTTGGAACCGCGTTGGAATCGCGGGGCCGAGTGGTCACCGTTGCCACCGAACACGAAGCAGTGCTCGAAACCGCTCGCTGGCTCGAGCGTCTCGACTGCCCGCTGACGGTGGTCGAAGTCGACGGTCGGGGAAGGGTGGATCCCGAGAAGGTGGTCGCGGCGGTCGACGAAGGCGGAGCCTCGGTGGTGTCGGTGATGTCGGTCAACAACGAGACCGGAACCATCCAGCCGATCGAGAAGATTCGAGCGTTGCTCGGCGACCGGGGGACGGTCCTTCACACCGATGCGATTCAGGCTTACTCGTCGATGGAGGTCACTGTTGGCTCCGTCGATTTGCTCTCGCTGGCCGCGCACAAGTTCGGGGGCCCGCAGGGAGTGGGGCTCTTGTTCGTCCGGAAGGGTCTGAGGCTCGCGCCCCTCGTTTCCGGCGGTGGCCAGGAGATGGGGAGAAGGAGCGGAACCCACAACATCGCTGGCATCGTCGGAATGGTGGCGGCGATGGAAGCCGCCGCCGTCGATCGCGAGCGCTTTCGACGCACGACCGAAGCCGCCCGGGACCGGTTTGAGGAGGCGCTGGCGGATAGAGCAGGGCGCACAGTTCCCGCCCTGCTGACCACTCCCCACCACAGCCACCTCTCCTTCGAGATTCCCAACGAGGCATTGCTGTTTCATCTCGATCGGCTCGGGCTGGCGGCGTCGGCGGGCTCAGCGTGCCAATCAGGAGCGGCCTCGGTGTCTCACGTGTTGACGGCGATGGGGATCCCTGAGGAGCAGGCCCGGCGCTCCCTCCGATTCAGCTTCGGCTGGACCACCCAGCCCGAACATGGCGAGCAGGCTGCAGAGCTCGTCCTCGCCGCCATCGAGGCGAGCCAATGAGGGTGCTGGTGGCGATGTCGGGGGGAGTCGACTCATCAGTGGCGGCCGCCCTGATGAAGTCCGAGGGCCACGAGGTCATCGGCGCCACGCTCAAGCTCTGGCAGGGGCCGCAGGGCGAAGCCCCCACCGCCGGTTGTTGCACTCTGTCAGATTCGGAAGATGCCCGGCGGGTCGCCGCCCAACTCGACATTCCGTACTACGTACTCGACTACACGTCTCACTTTCGGAAAGGGGTGGTGGATCGGTTTATCGCCAATTACCGGAACGGCCGCACGCCGAATCCTTGTGTTGAGTGCAATCGCACCGTCAAGTTCTCCAAACTGGTCCATCAAGCCAGGACCTTCGGTTGCGATCTACTCGTCACCGGCCACTACGCCCGGGTGAAGCGGGCGGGGAATCGCTTCACCCTTCATCGTGGACTGGATCATCGCAAGGACCAGTCCTATGTGCTGGCGATGCTCGGCCAGGAGTCCTTGAGCCGGGTTCGGTTCCCGGTGGGGGAGTTGCAAAAGGAAGAAACCCGAGCGGTGGCCGCCGAACTGAAGTTGCGCACCGCCCAAAAGGCCGACAGCCAGGACATCTGCTTTGTTGGCCGTGGTGGGTATCGCCAGTTTCTGCAGAGACATGATCCAAGCGTTGTGGCCCCGGGGCCGATTATCGATGGGGGTTTGCCAGTGGGTCTTCATCAAGGCGTCGCCGGGTTCACCGTCGGGCAACGTCAGGGACTCGGGGTGGCATTAGGCGAGCGTCGGTATGTGATCGAGGTTCGACCCGAGACTTCGACGGTGGTGCTCGGGCGGCGGGAGCAGCTGGCGGTCAATCAATTGTGGTTAGAGCAGATCAGCTGGACCGACCAGCCCCAGCCATCGGGATCGATGATCGATGTTCAATACCGTGCCCATGGCCGGGCCGTGCCGGCCCGCTTTGAAAGGGACCGGGTGAGCTTGGTCGAGCCAGAACTCGCCATCGCTCCCGGGCAAACTGCCGCCATGTACCGTGGCGATCAGGTTGTCGGGAGCGGGGTCATCGCTCGCACGTCGTAGACAAGGAGACGCGTTGCCTTTCATCAAGCCGGTAGCAGAGGAAGGAGCCAGCGGTCGTGTCGCTGAGCTCTTCGAAGCCGACAGGAACAAGCGGGGTTATGTGCCCAACTATCTGTCACTTTTCGCGATTCGTCCCGAGGTTTACGACGCCTGGGTGGGATTGATCGGAGCCATCGCCAGGAACATGGACCTGCGTCGTTACGAGCTGGCGACCCTCGCTGCCGCCCAGGCGCTTTCATCGAGCTATTGCTCGTTGGCCCATGGCTTGGTGCTCCGAAAGAAGTTCATGAGCGACGAAGAGATCGCCCAAAGCGCAGACGGGGCTTCGTCGGAAGAACTCGACCGAGCGGTGATGGCACTCGCCCGGCAAGTGGCCATTGACGCTTCTCGAGTCACCGACGACGACCTCGCCCCATTGCGGAAGGCAGGACTTTCCGACGAGGAGATCTTCGATGTGGTCCTGGCAGCTGCGGCCCGGGCGTTCTTTTCCAAGACCCTCGACGGCACCGGTACCGAACCCGACCGCGAATACCGCGACTTGCTAAGCCCGGGGCTACTCGAGCGGCTCGCGGTCGGCAGACCCATCGAGCGTTGATCCGCTCTCTGAGTCCAAACCGACCTTCATACGGTCGGATTGGCTGACAAAAACCAGAAAATGGATGAGCAGGAGGCGAGCGAGCGGATCGAGGAGTTGCGTCAGCAGCTCCGCTATCACGGCTATCGGTACCACGTCCTCGACGAGCCGGAGATATCCGACTACGACTACGACCAGCTCCTCCGCGAGCTAATCGCACTGGAAGAAGGGCATCCCTTACTTATCACCCCTGACTCACCGACCCAGCGGGTCGGGGGGTCGATCGGGGATCTCTTTGCCCCCGTCCGTCATCTGCGGCCGCTCTTCTCCCTCGACAACATCGAGACAACAACGGAGCTCGAGGCCTGGGGTGCACGCCTCGAAAGAGGTCTCGGCCGGACCGCTGACGGCTTCTCCTGCGAGCTAAAGATCGACGGCCTGGCCGTCGTGCTGACGTACGAGGACGGCAAGCTCGCCAGGGCGGCGACCCGTGGCGATGGTGCGACCGGGGAGGACATCACCGCCAACCTCCGCACTCTCAAGTCGATCCCGCTGCGCCTTCTGGGTAAGCCCCCGCGGCTCCTCGAAGTGCGGGGGGAGGTCTACATGCCGCTCCGGGCTTTCGAGGAGCTCAATCGCCGCCAGACCGAAGCGGAGCTGCGGATCTTTGCCAACCCGCGCAACGCCGCGGCCGGGTCGGTGCGGCAAAAAGATCCTGGCATTACCGCCGGCCGCGACCTGGGGATCTGGGTCTATCAAGTAGGACTTATCGAAGGAGGCCCCCCGCTCGCTCGCCATTCCGAGCAGATGGCATATCTGTCCGAGCTCGGCTTGCGAGTGAACCCGACGTCGAAGGCCGTTGCCGATCTCAAAGCAGTGAAGAAGTACCTGGTCGAGGCGGAGAAGAAGCGTCACGACCGCGACTACCAAACCGACGGGGTCGTGATCAAGGTCGACTTGCTGTCCGATCAGCTTGAACTGGGTTACACCTCTCACGCTCCTCGCTGGGCAGTTGCTTACAAGTTCCCACCCGAGGAGCAAGTGACGACCCTCCGCGATATCCAAATCAACATCGGTCGCACCGGGGCGGCGACGCCGTTTGCGGTCCTCGAGCCGGTGCAGGTCGGTGGCGCCACCGTCACCTACGCCACGCTCCACAACGAGGACGAGCTGCGGCGAAAGGATGTTCGCATCTCCGACAAGGTGATCGTGCGCCGCGCCGGCGACGTCATTCCCGAGGTGGTGGGTCCGGTGGTGTCGGTGCGGACCGGGGAAGAGAAGCCCTGGTCGATGCCGGCGCAATGTCCTTTCTGCGGCCACCCCATCGAGCGGCCGCTGGGCGAGAAAGTGGCCCGATGTACGGGAGGCTTCGAGTGTCCCTCCCGGGTCCGGGAATGGCTCTTTCATTTCGCCTCCCGCGGAGGCATGGACATCGAAGGAATGGGTTACAAGACGATCGATCTCCTTCTGCGGGAGGGGTTGATCGATGATCCCGCCGACATTTTCCTGCTGCGCCCTGATCAGCTCCTCGGCTTCGAGGGTTGGGGTGAGGTTTCGGTAGGCAACTTGATGAAGGGAATCGAGGCTGCTCGCCATCGACCGTTGCAGCGAGTCCTCGTCGCCCTGGGGATTCGCCACGTCGGGTCCACCGTGGCCCGGCTCCTGGCCCGTCGCTTCCGCAGCCTCCACCGACTGATGAATGCAACTCCCGAAGATCTCGGGGGGGTCGAGGGCCTAGGTCAGGTAATCGCCAACTCAGTAAGCGCCTGGTCCATCGACCCCGACAACATCGCCCTGGTGAAGAAGTTGGAACAAGCAGGGGTGAGCATGGCTGACGAGGAGCCCGAGCCCGACGCCTCATCCGATCTGCTGGCCGGGCTCACTTTCGTCGTCACCGGCACACTCGAGTCGATAGCGCGCGAGCAAGCCGAGAGCGAGATCACCAGCCGTGGCGGGAAAGCCGCGAGCGGCGTTTCGAAAAAGACGGTGGCGCTGGTGGCGGGCGAAAGCCCGGGTCAGAGCAAGATCCAGAAGGCTTTGGACCTGGGAGTCCCGGTGATCGACGAGAAGCAGTTTCTGCGCCTGCTGGCAGAGGGGCCTGATGCGCTCACGTAAAAGGCTCCTGGCCCTGCTCCTGATCCTCGCCACCGGGGGTTGCGCCGACGCGGACGGTCGGACGTACGAGGTCGTAGAGCCCGAGGACCTGGGGGTCGAGCATCTCTCGCCGGAGGCGGTGGAAGCCATCGTCGCCGGAACCGAAGACCCACCGCGCTACAGCTCGGTACCGGCCACCTCAGGTCCCCACGCCCCAGCACCTACTCCCTGCGGAATCTTCCGCCAGGAAGTGCCCGAGATCTTCAATGTCCACACGTTGGAGCATGGAGCAGTGATCTTCTACTACCAGCCAGACTCCGTCTCAGCCGATGAGCTCTCCGAGCTCGAGGACCTTGGCCGTGAACTCGCGACCCACGTCATAGTTATGCCATACGCCGCTCTCGAGGCTCCGCTAGCGATGGTCGCTTGGACACGCCTCGCCGAACTCGACCAGATCGATTTCGAAGCGGCGCGCAGTTTTTGGGGTGAGTTCGCCCAGCGTGGACCAGAGTCGGGCATCCCTTGCGACGTCACCGTCGACGAGGGAGGCTGAGGGATCGGAGCTAGGGTTTTTGGCGATGAAGATCAACCCTGTGGTCGAAAGCATGGGCCCCTACGCCGTCGGAGCGCTGGCCGAGCACGCACGTAACCTCCGAGCGGAGGGAAAGCGCGTCCTCGATTTTTCGATCGGCGACCCACGCGAACCAACTCCACCTTTCATCCCGGAGGCGTTGAAGGCGGCGGTGCCCCAGATCTCGCAATATCCGACCACGGCCGGGCTGGTGGAGTTGCGGGAAGCGATCGCCGGGTACGTCAAGCGTCGTTTCGCCGTCGAGGTCGATCCCGACTCCCAGGTCATCCCCACCTCGGGTTCGAAGGAGGCGATCTTCTCCACTGCCCTCGCCTTTGTCGATCGGAACCGGGAGGACTCGGTGGTCTGGCCCACCCCCGGTTATCCGATCTATGAGAGAGGCGCTCGATTCGCCGGAGCAATCGCGCGACCGGTTGAGCTCGGAGCGGACTTCACCTTCCGGGCCAGCGATCTCGAGGCGGAGGCATGGAGGCAAGCGGCCTTGGTGTGGACCTGCTCGCCCCACAACCCGGCCGGGTCGATCACTGGGCGCGACGACCTGGCCGACCTCGTCACCGCCGCTCGCCAGGCAGGCGCCCTCTTTTGTTCGGATGAGTGCTACTCCGACATTTACGACGAGGTACCCCCGACGTCGGTGCTCGAGGTGGCAGGTTCGGAGGCGGAAGGGGTCCTGGCCTATTTTTCCCTCTCGAAGCGCTCGGGAATGACCGGGTATCGCTCGGGGATGATTGTCGGCGACTCCGAGGCGATTCGGCTCATCAAACTCTTGCGCACGTCGACGGGGACCGCCTCACCTGAGTTTGTCCAGCGGGCGGCTATCGCCGCCTGGTCCGACGATCATCACGTCGCCGAGCGCCGCCGGATCTTCAGCCAGAAGCGGCGCATCCTCGGAGCGGCCTGTGAGGCCGCCGGAATGCCCGTGGTCGGCTCGCAGGGAGGGATCTATCTCTGGGTGCGAGTGGGCGACGATGTGGGCATCAGTAACCGCTTGCTCGCCCAAGGCATCCTCGTCACTCCGGGCCGGGCTTTCGGCAAAGGGGGAGAGGGATACATTCGGCTCGCTTTGGTTCCCCCTTTGGATCAATGCGATGAAGCGGCGGAGGTACTGAGTAAATGTCTCGCGAGCTGATCGAGGCCGCCTTCGCCGGCAAGGTCGAGCTGACCGAGGTGGGGGATGCAGTTGAGGCGGCGATCGCTGGGCTCGATCAGGGAACCCTACGAGTCGCGGAAAAGATCGACGGCGAATGGAAGGTCAACGGATGGCTGATGCAAGCCATTCTTCTCTACTTCCGATTGCGGAAGTCAGAGACCCTCGACCTCGGGCCCTTCGAATATCACGACAAGATTCCGCTCAAGCGCAACCTGGCCGGCCAGGAGGTGAGGGTGGTGCCACCGGGCATGGTCCGCTATGGAGCATTCTGCGAGCCGGGAGTGATCGTGATGCCCGGCTACGTCAATATTGGGGCCCGGGTGGGGTCGGGGACCATGGTCGATACCTGGGCGACCGTCGGCTCCTGTGCTCAGATCGGGCGCAACGTGCACTTGAGCGGGGGAGTCGGCATCGGCGGCGTGTTGGAGCCACCCGGGGCGCGACCGGTGATAGTCGAAGACGACGCCTTTATCGGTTCGCGCTCGATCGTCGTCGAAGGGGCGCTGATAGAGAAGGGGGCGGTCCTCGGAGCGAACACTGTGATCGCTGCCAGCACTCCGATCATCGACGTCACGGGGGACGAGCCGGTCGAGTATCGGGGACGGGTCCCGGCGGGAGCGATTGCCGTCCCAGGTACCCGGGCCAAGCAATTTCCTGCCGGGACCTATCAGCTCTCCTGCGCGCTGATCATCGGCTATCGCACGGCGTCGACCAGCGAGAAGACCAGCCTCAACGAATACCTGCGGGAAGTCGGGGTCAGCGTGTGAACGAACTTTTCGAAACCCTGCAGTGGTTGATCGACACACCTTCGGAGACTGGTAACGAAGGCCGTCTCTGCACTGAAGTAGCGGCCCGGCTCTATCGCAGTTTTGGACAGGAGACGGTCGACCGGGTAGGCAATTCGCTCGTGGTCGGCCCGCGCGACGCCGAGGCACCGATCCTTCTCGTCGGCCACATCGACACGGTCCCTTCGCAGGGTCAACGACCGGCTCGAATCGAGGAAGGCCGGATGTTCGGACTGGGAGCATCCGACATGAAGGCGGGAGTGGCGGTGATGCTGCAC